>CAYNEU010000057.1:0-6951 GCA_964396275.1 uncultured archaeon
ATTTCTACGAGAGAGTCATCAATACTAATCCACATTAATTTTCCATTTTTCGATCTTGAAATTTGAACTTCAAGTGCTTCTGGAACATTTCCTTTCAAGATAGATCGATATCTATCTTTAAATACAGATAAAATATTTTCAGGTTTTATGTTTACATCTAAAAAATTTCTATTTATCATACTTTCAATTTTTCTATTAAATATATTCTCGGTAACAGGGTTACAATCAATAATTTTTCCCTTTCTGTCAATTAAAATAATTGAATAGTGAGAACGTTGAAATAAGTGTCGATATTTTGTTTCTGATTCCTTTAACTTTTGTTCAAGATGGAATTTATCTGTAATATCTCTCGCTAGACCGTTAAATCCTATTTTATTACCATCTGAATCATATCTTATATATACAGAAGATTCGCATATCACTAAACCTTCACTTTTATTTCGAAATTGATATTGAAAATCTGATTTTGGTTGTCCTGTTTTATAGACGTTAATATATACATTAAAAATCTTTTTTTTATTTTCTTCATCGACAAAATTTCGATAATTTATACCTAATAATTCATTTTTAGAATATCCTATAAGGTCAAGAAATGCATCATTGAAAAAAGTAAAATTTCCCTCTAAATCGACTTCAAAATAAATTTCCTTTATATTTTCAAGGATTCCACGATATTTTTCTTCTGATTCTTTTAATTTTTGTTCTGCCATTTCACGTATCGTAATATCTTCATAGGTTACTAATATTCCAACTACTTCACCTTTTGGATTGTGTAGAGGAATTCTATTAATCTCAAACCAATTTTGCCAACCACTAATTGTAATTAATGATTCTATAACATTATATTCAGCACTATCATTTCTCATTACTTCACTTTCCTTGTTATTAATAGATTTCACGTTATCTTTGATCCAAATGAGATCTTCATCTGTACTTCCAATAATACTTGTTGGTTCTATTATTTTATTTAAGAGGGCAAAATTCTTATTACATCCCATATAAACCAAGTTTGTATCTTTCCAATAAATAAGTTGAGGAATATTGTCCAATACTAATTCTAACATCTCTCTGGTCTTCTGTACAACACTTTTTCCTTCTCTTGTTTGAAGAAGTTTCCAAAATTGTATCTCCGGAACATATTCTGCTAATTCACCGAATCGGGCTTGGCTTTTTTTAATCTCAAACTCGAGATTTTTAAACTTGGTTATCTCTCTGCAGACTAAAAGGGCTTTTTTTTTATTATCTTCACTATCTATGAAACTTTTTCCCTTTATTTCAAACCATTTAAATGGATTACCTTTATATTTAATTTGAACATCTTCAACTCCATAACCAGTCCTAAAGATGCCTTTTAGTAGTTTCATTACTCGTTTAAAATCATCTGGATGAATAAATTCATTCAACTTTTTCTTTATAGTAAAATCTTCAAAATTAGTATATTCACATTGATACTTACTATTAAGTATAAATATAAGGTCCTCAATATTTTCAGAAAAAATCTGACCTATTTTACTGTAACTATTGAAAGTACTTGTCATCTTTTATCATTACCCCATTTAACATTTTAGGATTTTAATAATCCAACAACATAACAGAAAATTAATCCTTTCTTATAACAAAATTATATAAATTAGAATATATGTTTTATCTATTTAGAATCCATTAAAGCTAAGTTCTATAAGATAAATTATTAGTACTAAAATCTTTTCAATATAATTTAACCTAATTTACTTGCCCAACCTCTTATAAATTTCCTCATTTTTTCTTGTCTCGAGATTATTTCCTTTATTTGTTCTTCTGATTTGTTTGTTAGATTTATAATCTCGGGTATAAAGTTGTATTTTATGAAGAATTCTTTACATTGTTGAGAGATTAATTCATTTGGGATGTTGTTAGGAGTGTTCTTAAAGCTTTTATAATGAAATTCCCATTGTTCTAAGAAATCTTCTATGTTTTCATTTGCTTGGAAAATTGGTAAAACTCCTAGACAATTTGTTGTTGTCAGAGCCACATTCGCTCGTTCAATACTAAATCTGTTTCCATTAAATGATACAGCGATACCACCCTCATCGCTTACTCTTTGAAGCATATTTATATCGGTAATTGAATCTCCTAAAGAAATCATTTCTGAAATTAGTATACCTGTTCTTTTAGAAATTTCTTCAACTGCCAACTCTTTTCTTCTCCCTCCTCGAACTATCACTTGATTCATAATCCTTATATAGTCTGATTTTGGACCGCTCCAAAAAAATTCATTCAAATCTTCAATAACACTATTAAGATCTTTATCATTAGTAAGATATTTCTTAAATATCTCCCTTATTAATACATTTACTGCATCTTCAATATTCGATAAACCTTTTTTTAATTGTTGGATATTCAAATTTGTACAATATACATGATCCTGTGGAATTTTCAGAGCAGTTGTTACAGTATAAGCAAAATGTGTGTAACTTGTAGAAATTACGAATATATCCCAATCTTTTTGTAAGATTTTCATTATCTCTCTGCATCCTGGTAATAAACCCAAGTTACTTTTAGCTAAACTTAATAATTCTTCATCTGTAAAGCATGATGTGTACAATGGAGCCATTAATCTGAGAGTATCTCCTGGTTGATATTCAGGGATATTCAATTTTTCTTTAACTCCTGGTACATCAATAATATAATCATCATAATTAGAAATCATAGTAAAAAATTCACCCATATTATATTCGTGCAAATTCAACTTTAGCTTATAATTTAATTTTTTTCCTAGTTCAGCCGCAAAATCGATTGAACTGATAGGTCCTTCCAAATCCCAACAACAAAACCTCTTTTTAGTCAAATAAATCTTCCTTTTGTAGAATATTTCAAATTAATTTATGATAAAAAGTTAAAATGTTAAAAAATTACTTATTAAGTATTTATTATTAAGGAGAAGTATCTTTGCATTAATCATTAATCCTAAAAATTTCTTGAATTGACTTATTTCTTTCTCGTTCAATTATTTCTTTCCAATTTGGTTCTATTATATTAAAGGCGTTTAAAACTAAATTTTTAATATCATTATCAGATGAATCTAATAATGGTCCTAAATATGCTAATGCTCTCTTATCTTTTATCATTGTTAAACTCTCTATAATGTAAATAATTCTATACTTATCTGGTTCGTATTTTTCTTGTTCTTCTTTGAGTTGTTCTATGATCCTTATTGTCGCTCTTCCATCTCTAATTCGTCCTAATGCTTCTATTATTTTATTAATAACAATATGATCTTTCTCAGATCTAAGAGCTCTGCACATTAAATTTGTAGCTCTTCCATCCTTTAATAATCCAAGTTGTCTCGCGGCTTCAGCTCTTTTCTGCCAATCATCATCATGAAAGAGTTGTTTTATAAAAGCATTGAATTTTGCATTTTTTTCATGCCAGGTCATAATTCAAAAAAGATCAAATAGGGGCAATATTATAATTTGATGATTATAGAATATAATACTTTATTTAGATGATAAATAATAAAAATTAGCATTTATTTTTTATTTAAAATAGAATTCATGTGTATAATTCGTTTTTGTAATAGTTTTCGTGTACCCACATCTTTTCTATGAAAAAGCTTTCCTTTAATACAGCTTACTCCCGTCTCAGCAATCTTTTCAGCTTCTTCTAGGGATTCTGCGATTCCTAATACTCCCATTGCCCTTGAAGTTGTAGTGTATATGTTTTCACCTTCTCGATAAACCGATGCATAGTAATATTTTGCTTTAGATTTAATAATTTCTTCCGTGTTTATTTTAATGACTTCATCCTTTTTAGGATTAATGGGATATCCCTCAGGAGCTAGATATTTACATACAGTGGCCTTCTTTTCAAATTCATAATTTTGATGCAAATTTCCATCTATAATTGACCAGCAAATATCTATGAAGTTATTTTTTAGGAGAGGTAATACATTCATTGCCTCCGGATCACCCAAACGAGAATTATATTCTATCAATTTTATACCATTTGCTGTTTTCATAAATTGTCCGTATAAAAATCCTTTATATTCTACACCAGTCTCTTCTTTTACAGCAGCTACAGTCTTTTTCATATCTTTCAGTGCTTCATTGACATCATTTTGATTGAAGAACGGCATGAGATGGTCCTCCATACTATATGAGCCCATTCCTCCTGTATTTGGACCTTTATCATCCTCAAAAGCTCTTTTATGGTCTTGTACTAAAGGAGACCCTATTACATTTTTTCCATCAACGAATGTCTGTAGCGTAAATTCCTCTCCATCACATTTCTCCTCTAATAGGAATCTATTCTTTTTATCTACCAGTTCAGTACAATAATTTAAAATGTCTTTTTTAGAAAAAAGGTGATCACCATAAACTTTTACCCCCTTACCACCAGTTAGGCCCTCTGGTTTTACAACGATATTTTCTTCCCCCATATCTTTAATATAACTTTCAACTCCATCAATAGAATCAAACATCTTACTCTTTACATTTGATTGAATTTTATACTTATCAAGTAATTCTCTAGTAAAAATTTTTGAGCCTTCTAACTGTGCTGCTTCAATTTTTGGTCCTACGCATGGAAATCCTCCTTTTTCTAAAGCATCAACAATTCCCACTACTAAGGGAGCCTCAGGTCCAATGACAACAAAATCAATGTCTTTTTCTTTACAAAATTCAATGATTTTTTTAAAATCACTTTCAGAGTGAATCTTTATATCTTTACTTAAATCTTCCAGTCCAGCATTTTTAAAACTCATAAATGCAAATAGATTCGCACCACCATTAACAAGTGTTTCACCAATAACATGTTCTCTTGCACCATGCCCAATAATCAAACAATTTACCATTTTAAACCAATATGAAGTATCAATTTTAATTCTTATTATAACCTAGTTAGGTTAATATGTAATTTTAACATTAATTATTAACCAAGTAATTAACAGTAAGAGGAATTTGAGAGGAAATTTTATATTCATAAGGAAAATCTGAAAAAAATTATATTAATTTTTCCCCACATTTAGCACAAAACTTTGCTTCAATTGGCAATTCATGACCACAATTATAACATACTTTGGTTATCTTCTTCTGATCTTCTTTTTCAGTTAAATTAGAACCACAATTTGAGCAAAACTTGGCATCATCATCAATTTTTTCATGGCAAAAGGGGCAATTTGTTTGTTTTATTGATTTTTTTACTTCTGGTACAACATTATGTATTATTGGTCTAGGTTGCACTTGAACATTTCCCACTCTAACTTCAATAGGTAATGTTAACATTTCATAATTTCCAGAGTGAAGAAATGCTGTTATCGTAAAAATTCCTTCGGATTTAGGAATGAGTTTAAAAAGTCGGCTTTTTTTTCCTCCACGGGAAATTCCCCCATACCTTTCTGCTTTAATTAAAAGTTTAATTTCAGGAGGTCCCGATAAAACTACCCTTACTTGGGGTAGATAGCGAGATTGAAAATTTTGAACTACTAAATAAAATTCCGTTCGTCTGTTTAAAGAGGTGTATATCATTTTTGCATCATTTTTTAAAGCAAATTTAATATTAGTAGGACTCATTTTTATAACTCCTTTCTCAAAATCTATTGAAATTCAAATTTAAATTGATTCTTATAATTTTTTTCTTATTGATTATAAAATTGAACTATAATTTAAATCATTATTAATTATTTTTTATTATTTTAAAATAGATAAAAACATTCTTAGATTGTGTTTTATTAAAAAAAAATAAGATTCAGAAAAAATGTCAGAACTAAAATTTCAGAAAATAGCAAGAACTATAGTAAAAGCAGGATCTCTTCCATTTCCTATAAATAATACAATGGTAAAACTATTAAAATTATTGATTGATGAAGAACAATTAGATTTTATCTTAGCTTTTAAAAGTAAACCTTCTCAAACAATGGAAGAATTAAAAAAAAATAGTAAAATGTCTGAAAATGATATAAAGATTCATGTTAAAAAGTTGGCAAAGAAAGGATTTCTGTTTAATCAACCTAACTCGGAAGGTATATTAGTATACAGATTAATGCCATTAATTATGGTTGGGGCATTTGAGTACACTTTTATGAGGAAAATCAGTTTTAATGAGGAAGAGAAAGAAATTGCTCAATTATTTGCTCAATTGTTTGATGAGTTAGCCGAATTTATTCAAAAGAATTATGAAACAGTTCTACCTTTATTTCAAAGGATGCCTCCTTTTGATCGGACTGTCCCTTTTTTAGATAAAAACATAAAGGGAGAAGAAATTCAGATAATGGTCAATAAAGATATAGAAGTTCCCGAAGATAAAATAATGACCACCCAAAAAGTCGAAGAAATAATAAAAAAGTTTGATGATATTGCTGTAGGACATTGTTTTTGTCGACATCATCAAGATTTATTATCAAATCCATGTAAACAGACAGAATTAAGAGAAAACTGTTTTACTCTTGGTAAATCTGCAAAGTATGTTGTTGAACAAGGTTTTGGGAGAATGATATCAAAGGATGAAGCATTATCAATATTAAAACGTTCTGAAAATGATGGCTTAGTTCACAAAGCTTGGCATCCTCATTCTGATATCTCTAAAGATGAAACTAGTATTTGCAATTGCTGTAAATGTTGCTGTGGAATATTTGATTGGTGGAGAAAGGGTACTACAGCTATGATAAACTCAACAAATTTCATATCTGTAATTGATAAGAGTAAATGTGTTGGATGTGGTACTTGTATGGAAAAATGCCCAGTAGAAGCAATTGAGGGAGATGATAATAATAAAGCAGAAATAAACGCAGAATGGTGCATCGGGTGTGGTGTTTGTGCTCATTTCTGTCCCGAGAATGCAATATCTTTATTAGAAAACCCAAGAAAGGTGTTTGTTCCTCCTCCAAGATTAAGAAAGTATAATAAAAAACAATAATTTTAATTTACTTTACCTTAACATTTCGAATTTGAGAGAGTAATACATTTATTATTATAT
>CAYNEU010000058.1:0-3041 GCA_964396275.1 uncultured archaeon
TATGGACAACCAAACCGTGGTTAAACCTATTAGAATCGAGACAATTAGAATATAAAAATTCCTAGTTTTCATCAATATTAGTAAAGACCTTTTTAAAATTGATTTTAGTTAAAATTATCGCTATTAATAATAATATTATTATAAAGTTCAGTTGGAAAAAGGGAATTATGTTAGATGGTTCTCTAAGGTCAAGAGCATAAGTCCATGATATAGCATGATCTACTCCATAACTATCATTTAAAATCGCAATATTAAACTTGTAGAGCTTTGCTTCATCGAATTGAACGTCATAATATTCATTTGTAATTAATTTTCTTTTCATTTCTAAAGTATATGAATTTCCTGTATTGGTATAAGCAACATTTATACTGTTTGCTTCAGGATTTCCATCAATCCATCCATTTTCATCAAAACAGTCATCTCCACATAAATGTTCTTCTCCAGAAGAGACAAAATTTGAATAAACCCATCTCCAAGCATCTACACGTCCACCTCCCATATGAATTGTGTTCATATCTGCAACATAATAGGCTGAAAAATTCGGAGCATTAATATTCCAACAAAATGCGATTCCATCTTTCTCTGGAGGATAATCATAGAGAGGTGTATTATCTATCCACTGACATAAGAGATATAAATATTCAGAGTTCATAATGAATGTTGCATTTAACGTATAAATTTCAGGAATTTCCTCTCCTACTTTAATCTCAGCTAATTTAATTTCAACTTTTCCTTTTTGATTACTATTTTCTGTCCAAAAATTTTCAGAAGGGTCACCATCTAGTATAATCAATGCATCATTATCAACAGGAATGTCAATATATGTTATCCCATGGTATCCCGTACAATCACCCTCTTCAGGATACGCTATAGTATTGCTTATAAATATGAATGGTGCTAAAAAGGTTAAAATTGCGATTAATAGAGATGACATGCTTATTCGTTTCATTAAAAACATATTAATCGTGAATTTACTATTAAATTTTAAAATTTCTAATCAAAAAATAAAAAAAAATAATTTGAATATTTATGGATTAGTTATGATATCGATAGCATTTATCATTTTTATTTGATTAGATCTTGTTCTCCCAGGTATTATTACTACATAAGGTCCATGACCAAAACCGCATTTTTTACTTGAAGACCAAGCCGGATTTATATCACCTGATATTAAATCATACTCCCCTAAGACTTGAATATCATATGCTAAAAGAATAGGTAACTCATCATAATCATCAGGCAATGGAACTCCATCAGGATTAGCCTCTGTTTCATTAACATAATCCCAATAAGTTGAATTCCATTCTAATCCATGATATACTTCAGTTTCAGTCAAACCACGTTTAGATGGTTTCCCATGAGGAGCTGCCCAATTATCAGCAGCTAATGCTTTTAATTCAAAATCAACAGAGTCATTAAGACCAACCCAATCACAAATCATTGAGATGTTAATTCCCCAGTAATGTCTATTAAGATTCCAGTCATCACTTCTATCATATGAATAAATATAATCATATTGATAAGAAGCATCTGTTATATTATCAGGTTGTAAAGAAAGTTTTAATAGCCCATCTACATATACATCTAAAGTCCAATTGCTAAGAACGTTTATTTGTTCCAGATTATATATTTTTGCATCCATGGCCTCTCCAATTAATGTAAAATTGCCATATTTAGCTCCTAATGGAGATTCCGCTAACCATTGCTTATTTGCGGCTATAGCAATAATTAAATCTTCTTCTCCATCTTCTACTTTTTCTAATATATCAGCTGCACTTGTACTAAAAACATTAGTTTGACCAAAATCATCTTGTTTAGATACAAAATTAATAGCTCCAGGAAAAAAGGTGTGATATTGATCGAATAAATCTATTATGCTAATACCTGTTATTGGTATATCAGTTTCAGGGTCAATTATAGTCTTCAATTCTATGCCTGTATCATAAGCACCCTTTTGAGTATTTTGAAAAGTTTGTATCTTCTCTAATATATCTTTAAAATATATTTTAATATTACTATGTGTTTGATTATTTAAAATGATATATGTAGAATTAGGAGCTGTATCCCAGTTATCAGGTAATCCTGAAAGGTAAGTAGGGGTTTGTTGTGTCTCTTTTGGTGCCCAAGAAACTAGAACAAATCCTAATCCACCAGATACACCAACTATTCCTATAAGTAACACTCCCATTATAATATCTTTTTTATCCATTTTATTCAGTTTTTTTTTAATTTTTATAACGTTATGTTTGGTAGGAAATAACGATAATTTAAATTCTTTATTAAATTTCTGAAATTTTTATGGTCAATATTGTATAGTCTTGAAGTAAGTTAAAACAAAAATTCAATCAATTAGATAATTAATTGGAAAGAATGATAAATAAACTAAATTCTAAAGTCTATATTGATTTTAATATAAAAATTAGTAAATAGAAAAAAAAAAGAGAATTATTGAGAAAGCTCAATATACCTCAACAGTAAGAACATTAAATCTCACATAACTGGTGCTGTAGTCCTCATCAATATATGTTATAATCCTTACGGTGTGTTCTCCTGCAGTACTGGATTGGATGTAATGTTTCATTATACCAGAGCTATATATATCCTGATAATCCATTGAACTGTCACCATATAGGTATATATAATTGGTATATAAATAAATACTATCAATCTCAAAATAGATTCTTATGGAGGTCGATCCGAAAGCGATGTCTAACTTTAATTGGCAGTTATATTCAAGTAATACACTATCCCCTGCTTTAGCATTATATGTAATATTTAGTTGAGGAATTGCTTTATAGGAACTCATATCTAAATTGATTTTATCATCATTGGAAACAACGTAGAATTTTCGTCCTTCTGAATGTGAAGGAAGGATGATTTGATACACTCCTAATCCTAAAGCACCAATTGCCAGTAGTAGAGCAATTTCACCAAGCCCTTTACCAGAACTTCCCATATATTATCATCTTTTTTAATTTTTTTAGATTTTTAGTAAATTTTAGTTGCTATATTTTTAATTAAAATTCATTTATAGAAGACTA
>CAYNEU010000059.1:0-1613 GCA_964396275.1 uncultured archaeon
AACAATATATTCCTCGTCCCATACTTTTATTGTCATATTTGTTAAATAATAGTCCATAGCTTTTGCAAATCTAATAATTGGGTTTTTCCCTTTAGTTTTTTTATAGGAATCTGTAAACAATTTAGCTCTTTCGACACATATTTCATGTGGAGCCTTTACAAGCTTGTCTTTCATTCTTAAAATGCGTTCTTTATAGTTTGAAATGGTTATTTGTTCCAATTGCATCAATATCCCTAAATATTATTAATCATTCAGTCTAATTAAAAATATAATTACTTTGTCTAATAAACGTTTTTATTATATTTTTTTAAAAGATTCTGGAGAATTTCTAAGATTTAAATAAATTTCATTAAATGATTTTTAGTTTCGGGTGAAAATAATAGACCACCTTTTTTAATATCTTTAAATCTTTTAATAGCTACATCTAAATATTCTTTATTCAAGTCAATTCCAATGAAGTTTTGATTTTTTATTTATAAATGATTGATAGATCATTCTTTCAAATTAAAATAATGAGTTTGAAAAAAATGATTGAAACAGAGTATAGTAATAGAATTAAACCTAGTTATTCAACCGAGCAATTTAAGCAAATAGAGCTATTATTTGAAGTTTACATATTGAGAAATATTCGTGAAAGATTAAGAAAAAAACTAAAATCTCTGGAAAAAATGATAAAAGGAGAAATCAATATAGATGTTGCTAAAAAGATAGAAGCCTTTAAAACAGTCTCTACGGAAAACAATGTTAAATTTGAAGAACTTATGTCTAGACTTAAAACATCCTACAATATTTTCAAATTGGTGAGAGAGCTTAAAAATAACCAACAGTACTTAATAAATTTAAATAAAGAGAGAAGGAAAGCTCGCATTGATGCGGAACAATATGAGATAACTAAGGGGTATTATCTCCAGAAAATGATAGATATCCATGAAGCGGTTAAGCAATTAAAAGCTATTGCAGTTGTTTATTATCAAGAACTAAAGGATAAATTAATTATGCTTGAAGATGGCCGTATTAGATTAACCACAGAAAAACTTAGAAAAAGGATAGCTAAAGATGAATTCAATCAGAAATCTAATGAGATAGAGACTTCAAAACATCAATTGGAAGAAAAATTGGCATTTTTAAGAGTAGAAATTATTGATTTAGAATTAGAATGAAGATGTGAGGTATTCAGATTGGTAAAATATTATAAACATAATAGAATGATAAAAATCTTAACGTTGATGGGGGCTATTTCAGGACTGCTGTATTGTCTTTCTCAAATCTCAACTACTACTCAAATAGTTAGTTGGAACGAAATCTTTGGTTTTGGTAGATTCCTTCGTAATCTTATAGGAATGATATTTGCGGCGTTGACATTATTAGTTGCATTTAAACCAGATGATCCCCTACCATGGCATTGGCTCCTTCTTTTTGTCTTTGGAATACTATTAATTATTTTCAGTTGGTTAATGGGAGGAATACTTGTCATAGCCGGTGCTATAGTTGGTATCTTTGATGACGTTTGAAGAATAAATATTTAAATTTTTATTTAATTCTTCATGATCCATTTTTCTTTATATATGCATGGATGTATTATTGTGTAAATTAAAATTTGAGGAATAAAAAAT
>CAYNEU010000060.1:0-3309 GCA_964396275.1 uncultured archaeon
TAGATTGTTGCTTAATGAGTGTAGGATCGGCTTGTGGAATCGTTTGTGATGAAAAAACCGCATATGAAATAACAGATAAACCACTTAGAATTTATATTGCAGCAGGAAGTCATACATTAAGAGTAGCCGATCGAAGAGATATGAAAATACCTCTTTTACCAAATGAAAAACCAGGTTTATATGATGATTTAGGAAAACGATTTCCTGGAGGAGATAGATATCCTGGTTTTACTAGTTTCCTAGCCGCTAGGATGTCCGCTTATTATGCATATCATATGTCAGGAGTAAATGATCCTTCGGAAGATCTAGATTTAGTGGAATTACATGATGCTTTCACAATTAGTGATATACAAACTTATGAAGATATAGGGATTCGGCCGTATGGTGAAGGAAGAGACTATATAGAATCAGGCGACGCCTATGTTATAAATCCAATTACCAAAAAACCAGGTAAATTACCCAGTAATCCTTGTGGTGGGTTGATAGGTTGTATGCATGCAGTAGGTGCAACAGGTCTCATGCAAATTGCCGAAATTGGGTACCATATTTGGAACCGATGGGATGAGATCCACGAACCAGAAGAAAAATGGAAAAAATTTGATCGAAAAAAACCAAAAGATTGGACAAGTTTGCAAGTTAAAGGAGCAAAAAGAGGTTTAGCGATTTCACACGCGGGTGTTGGTTCTCATGTAACATGTACTATTTTAATGAATCCAAATAATTTATTAAAGGAGGATTAGAAACATGCCAAAAACAGAAAACGAAAAAGGTTTTGTAGAGATTGTTAATAAAAGATATAAACCTAAAGGAAAATTTCATATTATTGAGGCAAATCAACCTATATATAATAAGGATACAGGAAAATTAGCAGGTGTTACTAACCCTAGAGATATGACATATATACATTCATATGGTGGAGAGGCGATATTTTTTGAGTCTCTAGGTAAAGGAAGACTCATGGCTTCTAGATGTGATAATGAAAAATGTGAAACAAAAGGTTCGATTTATGAACCGTTTCGGATTTATTGCCCAGATTGTCTAAGAAAAAACACTGTTATAGATATTACTGAAAAAGCTCAGAAAACTGCAAAAATCCACTCATTCATTATTACTCATCGTTCTGGTGCCTTTAATACACTACCAAAACCAATCAAGTTCATAAATGTTGAATTTGATGAAGAAGTAGTTACAATTCTTATGAGCGTGTTATTAGTAGGAGAACCAGAAATAGGAAAGAGAGTTGTACCAATCTTTCGAACCAAGAATGCAACCTATACAATTATGGATTTAATGTTTGTTGTTGAAGGTACAAAGGAGTCAGAACTACCAGAAGGTTTTACATTTTAATCCTATTTTAAATTATTCTTTTTTTTGTTAAATTCGAAATTGAATGAAAAAAACTTTTTAAATTATAATAATTCAGTTAGATCAATCCATTATTTTTACAAAATAAGAAATTCATATATTTTATTAAAAAATAAATAGTGAGAATTAATGAAATTACTGGAAGGAAAAAATGCATTAGTAACTGGTGGAGGACGTGGTATTGGGAGGGAGGTTGCTATAGAACTTGCTAGAAATAGTGCCAATGTTGCAGTAACAGCGCGAACTAAAGCAGAATTGGATCAAACTGTAGGGGAGTTTGAAAAATTCGGAGTTAAAGGACTTGCCATTCCCGCTGATTTATCTACTTTAGAAGGAGTTAGCAATTGTGCTAAAATCTTCTTTGATGAATTTGAAACAATTGATATTCTAATTAATAATGCTGGAATGACTCAAGTTGCTTCTATAGTTGATTATCCTATTGAAATGGCTCAGAAAATTTTTAATCTCAACATTATGGGGTATTATGCAATGTTAAAGGAAGTACTACCTAAAATGATTGAAAAAAGAAGTGGTAATATAGTTATGACTTCTTCTGTACAGGGAAATACCTATTTTCCTCCAAAGAAAGTTGCTTACGCTGCTTCGAAGGCTGCAATCGTTGCAATGGGAAAATGTTTGAATTTAGAATTAAAGCCTTATAATATAACTGTTAATGTTTTGACACCACCGGGAATTGAAACTCGAATGGCTGATGATTTAAGAAAATGGGGTCAACAGATGCCTGTAATATTTCCACCAGAGTTGATTTCACCTGCGTATGTATTTCTTGCGAGTGATTTGGCAAAGAAAAAGTATAAAGGGAATATAGTGGAATTGCATACCATATGTGATTTTATTGCAATTTTAAAAGATGAATTTGGTGAAATGGAATTAGACCCCAAAGAACTTGTAAAATTATCTGAGGGAAAAATTAAATTGGATCAATTTAAAGTTTTAAAACAAAATTCAGAGTTAGTCAGTTTTATGCTCCAATATAAGCGATAAATAGTTTACTTTTTTTAATTCTCCTAAATCAATAATATTCATTTGAAGTAGTTCAATAAATATTGTAAAATTTATATAAGAAAAAATATATGTTTGCTTGTTTAAATTTATAATTGCATATTATAAACAAATGAGGAAATAAATATGAATATTAGAGAGTTAGTGAAAAGTCAAGCAGAAAAATATAAGGATAAGGTTTTTTTATATTGGAAAGATACAACAGTCTCCTATTCTCAATTGGATGCATTATCAAATAAAGTAGCGAATTTTTTATACGATTTAGGTATAAGAAAAGGAGATAAAGTAAGTGTTTATTTACCAAATATGCCCGAATACGTATATTTATACCTAGGTATCCCCAAAATAGGAGCAGTTACTGGTCCTGTAAATGCTTTATTTAAACCTAGAGAAGTAAAATTTGTCGTTGGGCATTCAGAAGCTAAAGCAATTATTACTATTCCTAAATTCATGGAGATAATTAACCAAATTAAAGGAGAGCTTCCTAATTTAAAGCATATAATCATAATCGGGGAGCCTGTTGAAGGAACCTTAAATTATAGTGAATTAATGAAAAAAGCTTCAACTAATGATCCTCCTGAGGTGAGAATCGATGAAAAAGAAGACCCTGCTGCGATACTTTATACTTCAGGAACCACTGGTTTTCCTAAAGGTGTATTACAAACTCATTTTAATATTAGGAGAAATGCTGAAATGATACGAGATTTCATGGACGCGAAAGAATACTACAGATTTATGTTAATTTTACCATTATTCCATGTTAATGCTCAAATTGTCACTATCATGGGACCACTTGTAATAGGAGCGAGCTGTGTTTTAACACCTGGATTTTCAGCTCAAACACATTGGGAAACTGTTGCAAAATATAAAGCATCTAGTTTCAGTTGTGTTCCAACAGTGCTCTCTGTATTACTTAGAATG
>CAYNEU010000061.1:0-3514 GCA_964396275.1 uncultured archaeon
TCAATAAAAATATCTTTGATAAAATACTCCATAAAAGTTATAAAGAAAATACATTCTAGAAATATACAATTCCTATACTAAATAAAATAAAATCTCAATCAATTGAAGCTAATTAAAACAAATCAATTTCTTTAATAATAATGGAATTAATAAAAAAGAAATTATCAATATTAGGAAGGGCAAATACGGGAAAATCAAGTATTAAAAGTGTAATATTTAAGGGCAAAAAATCAGAAGATCTACTGATTAATCCGTTAGAACCCACTCGAGGAATTTCACATTCTATATTTTCCTTATATGATATCAATTTAGGGTTAATTGATGTATCTGGACAAGAGTTAGATTCTTTAATTGAAGATGAAATTGATAGAAAAAGAATTTTCGAAGGAACTAATGTTATTATTTATGTTTTTGACTATCTGAAATGGTTAGAGAACCCTCATGAAATAAAAGATGATATTTTGAAAGTTATTCAAAATGCCAGAGTAAAAGAATCACACTCTAAAATTATAATTTTTCTCCATAAAATTGATTTAATGACAGAAAAAAAAAGAGAAAACCTTAAAGAATTAGAAAGGGATATACATCAATTTTTGGGATTGCCAGAGAATTTAGATTTATATTTTACAAGTATTATGCCAAAATTTTTATTTTCTATTCATAATGCGTTTTCAGAGATTTTTAGCAACTTCTCAACAGAAACTATTAATTTGAAAAGAAATATAGATGAGACTTTGGCGGAATATCCTAAAACCTTATGTTGCCTAAATAGTAAAAATCATAATATCATAGTTCAATCCAAAATTAAAGATTTTAATATTAATTATATTAACAATTCACATAAATTAATAATTAAATTGATTGATTATCTTAATGAACAATATCAAGATGAAAAAATAGTTTCTTCATCGAGTTCAATTCCTAATGATTTCAATGTTATAATTGATGATGTAATACATATTTATATTAGAAATATTGAACAATCTTTTGATACTCTAAGACATGTTATATTAGTTTCAGAAGATCTTAAAACAGATGGATTATCTAAATTAGTAGAAAAAATAGAATTAAAATTACTAAATTAAAGCTTTTTTAAAGAGAGAGGATTATTATACTTTTTCAGTTATTCTTTTCAGGGCTTTTAGAAGATATTCTCTTCTTTATAAGATTTTTTTCTGCATTTATAATTATAGATTTAGGTTATAAGGCATCGATTAGAATAAAGGAAACTAAATGGATATCCGCTACAACAGGTTTTTCTTTAATGATGATAACATTTGGATCTTATGTATTTATAGTATCATTGACAAGATTTTACAGTGAATTTTTTGCTTTTCCTTTATTTTATTTTGTTTCTGTAATAATTTTGCTTAGTGGTATGTTTTCATTTGTAATTTTTACTGAATTAGATCACTATATAAATAGAAATAATAATAGAAATATCAAGCTTTTAAATTTTCCACTAACGATTATTTCGATAGTAGGACTTTCTATCCTAATTCCTCTCAGTTTTTCCTCTTATATTTTACAAACGTTTATAATCCTATTTATAGCTTTTCCAGTATCCATTGTATGCTTTCAGTATTTAAATTTATTTAAATCTCTCGAAATAATAAAGCGGACAAAAATATCTAAACCTAATCTAACATTCCTTCTAGGATTATATATTGCAGGGTATTCAGTCTTTTTAATTTTTCTTAAAGATATTTTTGGTGATTGGATTTTGGCTTTAAATTCAATTTTTATATCTATTGGAGGATTTTTAATGGAACGGTCTTGGAGACAACTTCCATCATTAAGAGAATTAAAATGGATAACAAAAATGGAACGGTTAATTGTTATTCATTTAAAGACATCTAATGTTTTATTTAAGTTCATGTTTATACATATAATGGAAATACCAGATTCAGATTTGGCAGGTGCAGCTATTTCCGGTATTGATATGCTTTTACAAGAAATTCTTGCTAATAATGATCATATTAAAAAAATTGATCATGGTAAACAGAAAATATTCTTTGCTCATGGAGAGCATGTTGGTAGTATTTTAATTTCTTCAGGTGAATCAGAAGAGTTTAAGTATCGAGTTGAAGCATTTAATCTATCTTTTGAAAAGCAGTTTAAGAATACATTAGCGAACTGGAAGGGACAACTTGCTCCATTTGAAAAATCCCGGGATTTAATTAGGAATATTTTTGCACATTAATTAATAAAATCTACTCTATTTTAGAGATTTGGATTTAAATTGCTCAGTTTGTCTTGAAAGTTATTTAAAGATGAACATCTATTTTCTAGCATAAATCATCAACTAATATTAATTTTATTCCTTTACCAGGATAACCCTTTATAAAACTTAATCTCTTGAATTAATTTTTGAGATTCGTGTTTTGGAACCTCCATAAATGCGTAAAATTCATTCTGCCAAAACGCTCTTCCAGATGTAGTTGACCGGATTTCTTCAGCAAATTTTATTGAATGTCTCACTGGCATTAGGATCTCAATAACTGCTTGATACTCTTTGTCTTGGTCTATACTAGTAATCTTTGCAGAATATTTTGAAAGTAAAGTAATAGTATTCTTAATATACTCTGGAGGAAGTTGGATGATTGTGTGATAAATTGGTTCTAATAGAATTAATTCGGCCTTAGTTAATCCTGCTTTTATCGCTTCATAGAACATTGCTGATAATTCATTAAATATATTTTCTTGAGAGATCTTTTCAATATCTAAAGAATCTACAGTTATCTTAATTTCTGTAAGTTTTTCAGAACATAGTGGACCGTTTAGATGTATTTTCTCAAAAATTTCAAAAATTATATTTTTATAAAAGTCAATTAGCTTAAAATCAGCCTTGTAAATTAATATGTTTTGGTCATAATCACACATCAAGAAATTTTCGATTTCTTCTTCATTTAGAGAGGTTTTTTCATTCAATATTTCTTTTAATTTACTAAGAGGTTTTATTGTTTTGTAATCAATATTTCGAAAAAATCGCACTGTTTTGTCATCTAATCTTTCAATTCTCAATTTAAGAGATCCTAAACCATTGGGAGAGTTTGCTGAAATTAATGAAGAATTTTTACGACAAGATTCTTTAAATACTGCTCTAGGTTCTGAAGTGGATATATTTACTCCTCTTTTTCCAATTTCATTAGCTGTAACTTCAAGATGTAATGGACCCATCCCAGATAATAAGAATTCTCCATTTTCTTCATTAATTTCGAATCTTAAATTTGGATCTTCAATTAACATATTCTCAATTAATTCTTTCATTTTATCTAAATCTTTCAGGTATTCTGGTTCCACTGACACAGTAACTACTGGTGTTGTGTTATATTTCTCACTTTCGAATGGTACCATTCCATCAATACTATTACTATCTATTATTGTTTCCCCACTTTTTACCCTTTTGAGCCCTTCTATCGCTAATATATTCCCAACAGGTATTTTTTCTACTTGTTCCCTTCTCTGTCCCATAAAAATGGCAATTCATTGAATTCTATCATAACTATTTTCA
>CAYNEU010000062.1:0-3714 GCA_964396275.1 uncultured archaeon
AAAAAACCCTATATCTTCTGATTGAACGGCTTCAAGAATCTCAAAAGCGTCGTGTAATTCAGCCACATCTATATCGTCTGGTATTTTTTTAGCCATTTTATATGCTTGAGAAGAAGCTAATCTTAAAGCTTTAAGAGTCGTGAAATCTTCACGTTCATATACAATGTGAGTATCTGTAGCTTGTCCAATACCAGAAATTAGAATTGGTGTGTCACAGTAATCCTTAGCGTTATCTGCGTTACATAAAACTAGAGCTGCAGCTCCATCTGAAATGGGACAAATATGAAAAAGTCTTAAAGGGTCTGCTATTACTGGATTTGCTTTATCATCGTTAAGGAAATCATACACATTATTCCAATTCCCCTTTCCTTTCTGAATGGAGCTCTTCATAAAATCTTCGATTGTTCTTTGAAAATGTGCATTAGGATTTAATGTTCCATTATGATGATTCTTAATAGCGATATCAGAAATCCAGTCAAACTCAGCATCATATTTTTCGAGATATGTTCGTGTTAACATACCTCCAAATGAAGGAAGAGAGACTCCATGACGTCTTTCTGCTTCTGGATGTGTCAAAGTAGCTACATTTGAAGTCACATAACCAGGAGTTGTGATATGCGTCATTTTTTCACCACCAACCACCAATACTAAATCACTCATTCCAGAAGCAATTGCTTGAAAACCAACTCTGATTGCTGAACCTCCGCTTGCGGGACCATTTTTAATATGATCAGCAGCAGCAGGTAATAAGCTTAATTTGTCAACAAGGGCACTCGCAATCCCAGATAAATTATTGAAAGCGGAAGGACTCATGGCACCAACATATACAGAATCAAAATCGTTATCATTAGTATTTGAATCTTCGATTGCCTCTAAGGAAGCTTCAGACATTAAATCAAGGAGTCCTTTATCCGGTAATCGTCCAAATTTTGTATGTCCAACTCCAATTATCGCTACTTTTTCCATAAATTTTCACCATATTATAATATATTCTTATGTCATTCTGAATAATAAATATTTAAATTAAGTTATAAGTACTAATTGTCTAGCCTAGATCTGAAACAATTAATGTCTTATTCCCTAAATTAATTCTTGAGGATTAAAAAAAAATTTTTGAGATTTATTAATTTCTTCTAAAACTTTTCTCTATCAAATTAGAAATTTCTTCAAAATTAGCTATTTTTGGATGCAATTTATAATTACGGAGATTAAGTGTATCATTAGCTATCGCTCCAATATTGCCTTTAGATACTGCTTTATCTTCTAAACTTATCCATAATCCAATTTTTTTTAAGAACGATTCAATTTCATCACAACAAATTTCAGCAGCCTTTTCATCAGAACTATTTTCTAAAGCAGGGTTAAATAAACGTCCAACGGTAGCATATTTCTCAATTGCATGTCTCCAGGTCCAACGATTAACTTCAGGATAAAGTATCGCGAGACCCTCACCATGACTGATGCCAGAAGCATGTCCTCCAAGAGCCATTGCTATTCCATGAGGGAGTGTAGTTCCTATATTCGAAATGCATAAACCGCCAAGTGTAGCGGCGAATGAAAGAGCTTCTCTTGCTTCCTTATTGGTACCATCTTTAATAGCAATTGGTAGATATTTTATTACGTTTTTTAATGCATGCAAGGCGTATAAATCTATAAATTCTGATGAGTCTTTGTTTATAAAGGTTTCAAATGAATGAGTAAATGCATCAAAACCAGTAGAAGCTGTAATTTGTGGTGGAACAGTCAATGTAAGTTCAGGATCAACCAGTGCAACACTAGGAGTAAGATTCCAACTAGCTAATGCAGATTTAATTTTATCTTTAGAACTTTTTATTACTGACATATTAGTGACTTCTGCCCCTGTACCGCCTGTAGTTGGTACAGCGATGATTGGAAGGATTTTTGTACTATCAATTCGTTTTTGACCTATCCTATAATCCCAAACATTCCCTTCATGGTTTGCACCTACAGCAATAGCTTTTGCGGTATCAATACTTGAACCCCCTCCCACTCCTAGGATTACTTCTACTTTATTTTCTTTTGCAATCTCAGAACCTATGTCTACGCATTCATCGGTTGGTTCAGGAATAGCACCATCATAGTGAATTATTTCTACTCCTTCTTCTTGGCACAGCCTGCTCACTTTTGTAAATAATTCTTCCATCGCAGTAAAAGGTTTAACAGTAACTAATAAACATCTTTTGCCATTTCTTTTTACTGTTTTTCCAATCTCATTTATGCGACCCCAGCCGAACTGAATTCGAGTTGGATGATAATAATTAAAATCTCTCATAATTCATCAATTTAATCTCTTTAAAATCTATAAAATTTTAGTAATTAATTTTATATAAAACTCTAATTAGTATATATATAGTTTAATCATAGTAATCTTAAAAGCATTAAGTTAAAGAGGGAATTAAATATGTTAAATGGGATACACTTTCTCTTAACTTATACGTGTAATTATGAATGTGATCACTGTTTTTTATATTGTGGTCCAAATTCAAAGGGAACTTTTACATTAACTCAAATCAAACAAGTCCTCGATGAAGCAATAAAGATTGATACAGTTGAATGGGTTTATTTTGAGGGAGGGGAACCATTCCTCTATTATCCTATTATGGTTGAAGGTCTTAAAATCGCAAATAAAATGGGATTCAAAACAGGAATAGTAACAAATTCATATTGGGCAACGAGCGTTGAAGATGCTATTATTTGGCTTAGACCTTTTTCTGAATTAGGAATTTCTGATTTTAGTATTAGCGATGATATTTTTCATTTTGGGGATGAAGAAACAAATCTAGCAAAAAATGCTCATGAAGCAGCGAAAATTTTAAAAATATCCTTATCTTCAATTTCTATTGACGAACCTACTGTAGAGGAAGGAATTGTTAAAGAACATGAAAGAGGCAGCCCTATAATCAAGGGAGGAGCAATGTTTAGAGGAAGAGCTGTTGAAACCTTAACTGAAGATTTACCCAAAAGATCGTGGGAAGATTTGGATAATTGCCCTTATGAAGATTTAGAAGGTCTTGGAAGGGTTCACTTAGATCCATTCGGAAATGTACATATCTGTCAAGGATTAAGTATTGGTAATTTTTTTGAAATTCCTCTTTCAGAGTTAATTAAAAAATATGATGCTCATGTTCACCCTATCTGTGGTCCTTTAATTCGTGGAGGTCCTGCTGAACTAGTAAAACAATACTCACTTGAACATGATCATGAATATGTTGATGAATGTCATCTCTGTTATCTTGCCAGACTAAAATTATTAGATAAATTTCCACAATATCTAAATCCTAGGCCGGTATATGGATTGGAATGAGGAAACTATTTTGTATTAAAAATTATATAGCATTTTTCTGAATAGATAAATTTTTAACCAAAATGTTAAATTTATCAATAGGATTTGAAATTTTAGGGCACTTCTAATGAATTTTTTTTATTTTAAATATTTACTTTTAAAAGAATTCAAATATTCAAACTCTATTATTCTGTCATGATCAAAAAAAATGTAATATAATCTTAATAATCATATATATTTGACACCTAATGACATATATAGATAAAGCCAAATTAAAAACCCTATTTAAATGGTATATGCAAGAAGTAGGAGAAATTTTAGTTTCTGTTCTTGTAGTGGGACGTGATGGGTTAGTAGTTGACATTTTAACAAGAGATTCTAATAAATTAGAGGAAAAAAAGTTTATTGGG
>CAYNEU010000063.1:0-2378 GCA_964396275.1 uncultured archaeon
TAAAATTTTTTTAATAATAATAATTATAATTATATATTTTTATTAAAAAATTAATTTATTATTTAAATATAATTATATCAAAATTTACTTTGTTTATTAAATTTAAATAATTAAACAAATTTTAAAAAAAAATAAGAAAAATAAAAATCATCAAATATATTAATCTTCGGAACCTTTTGAAAGCCCAGAAGCTGCTATAACATCATCAATTTTAAGGATCATAGCAGATACTTCAGTTGCAGACTGAACTGCCTGAGTGAGGACAGATAAAGGCTCTAGAACACCCAACTTTATCATATCGTCTGTTTTTCCTGTATCGACGTTAATACCTTTAGACTTCCCTTCTTCAGTTTCATGTTGTGATCTTAATTCTACTATTAAATCTACAGGGTTATATCCCGCATTTTCCACTAAAGTCTTTGGGATTATTTCTAATGCGTTTGCATACACTTCAATCGCTAGCTGTTCTCTTCCTCCGATTGATCTCGCATAGAGTCTAAGTCTTTTTGCAAGTTCTATTTCAGAAGCGCCACCACCAGGTAAAATAAAAGGCAATTCTATAGCTGCTTTAACAACCGATAAAGCATCATGAAGCATTCTTTCTGCCTCATCCACCACATGTTCAATTCCAGCTCTAATTAATATACTTACAGCTTTTGGATCTGCGCATTCAGAAACAATGATCATGTTGTCATCTCCGATTTTCTTCTCTTCTACTTTTCCAGCGTCTCCTAAATCATTTTCACTGATTTCAAAGATATTGTTAATAATTTTAGCATTAGTTGCTCGAGCTAATTTCTCCATATCTGATCGTTTTACTCTTCGTACTGTTATGATATTTTCTTTCGCTAGATAGTTTTGTGCTTTATCATCAACACCTTTTTGACAAAAAACTACATTAGCACCAATTTCTTTTAATTTTGCTACGCGATTTTTTAACATATTTGCTTCTTCTTCAAGAAATTTATTGATTTGATCAGGTGTTTGAACTCTTATTTCAGCGTCAAATTCTGTTTTTTCTACTTCTAAAGAAGCGCTGATTAACGCAATCTTTGCATTTTTAATTGATTTTGGCATCATAGGATGAACCACTTCTTTATCAACAATAATGCCATCAATGATATTAGTATCTAAAAGGCTCTTTCCTTCTTTTTTGATAATTTGAATTTGATCTAAATCTATCATCACATGACTCCCACGTTGTTCTTTAACTTGGCTTACTGCTTTAACAGCAATATCTGCAAAATGACTTTTTACAGTAATTAATTTACTGTTCATTGAAGTTTCTGCGACTTTCATTAAAGTAGCTGTATCATTTATATCTATTTTTGTTGCTAATTCTTTCAAAATTTCTTTACTTTTTAATAACGCTTTTCTGTAACCTCTGAAAATAATTGTAGGATGAACTGATTGCTCCATTAACTCTTCCGCAAGATTTAATAATTCTCCCGAAATAATTACACTCGTAGTGGTTCCATCTCCAACTTTATCATCTTGAGTCTTAGCTACTTCTACTATCATTTTGGCAGCAGGATGTTCGACATCAATCGTATCTAGAATCGTTGCTCCATCATTTGTAATCGTAACATCTCCTAGCGAATCAACAAGCATTTTATCCATACCTTTTGGACCTAACGTTGTTCTTACAGCTTCAGCAACAGCTTTAGCAGCGGCAATGTTGTTCTTTTGGGCATCTTTCCCCTGTTTTCTTTCTGCTCCTTCTCTTAATATAAGGATTGGAACACCAGATAATTGTGCCATCTCTTATTCACTTCTTCAATTGTTTATATAAAATTTTTATTTATATAGATCTCTAAGTCATAAAATTAAAAAAGTTTACGAAAAATAAATAAAAGCGTACTTTTTGGGTTTTTTAAAATTTAGCGGTGTTTTTGAAATTGAAGAGTAATAAAAAGTATTCTTAATAAAATTTTTAAGAATTTGAGGATTTTATAAAGCCCATTTTAAAGATGAGGAGAGAATGAATAGATTAAGAAAAGTCTATTCTGAATTTAAAGATATTATTGTTATGAGAGTGATTTTAAAGAAATTATTGGTGAAGAAAATAAAAAACAGGTGGTGTAGTTAATTATTGAATGAATGTCTATATTGTGGTAAACAAACAAAGAATGATGATGATCACTGTGAGGAATGTGCTTATGTCAGACTTGAAAAATACATTATTAAACTATATGAAGAACAAGAGATATGAAAAAGAGGATTAGGTGAATCTAAAAAAAAATAATGATTTAACTTTTTATACCCCACTATTTCTTTTTATTCCTCTGTGTGTTTATTATATTTTAATGGGAAGTTTAAATAATTTAATATAGATGAAATTACGAAAAAATACAAATTGGAGTTGTATTTTCTTGAAA
>CAYNEU010000064.1:0-7022 GCA_964396275.1 uncultured archaeon
ATGATACTATTAGGACCCAGATATTTGCCAAAATATTTTGAATCAAAAAATTCTGAAGTAAATGACAAAAATCTAAAACCATAAGCTTATTTTTTTTTTTTTTTAATTAAGGATATTATTACGCTAGGTAAAATAAAAATATTAAATCAAAATTAACGAAATATTATTAGTATAAGAAAAGGGGAATAACTACGATATGGAGGATGAAATTAAGAAAGTAGAAGAAGGAGCGAAAAAGAAAGAAAATTACATCATAAGTAGGGTTGATAAAGAGTATGCTCCTAAATTGGATGAAATTGAATCAAAATTAGGACCTATTCGCGATGAATTTAAACTAATTGAAAAATCTATTGAAGATTTGAATGTTAAAATAAAAAAGTTAAAAAAAAGGAAGACAGAATTAATTTTAGCAGCCCAACCTCTAATGAAAGATCTAAAAAATGTAAATAAAGAAAAGACAAAATACTTGGACAAGGAACTAAAAGCAATCACTAAAGAAAAGATTATTAAAAAGAAAGAGATTAAAAAATAATTATTAAAAATAAATTCTATATTTATTTAATTTTATATTGACTTTTTAAGAAATTAATGATATAATCTTTAACTTTATCCCGATCGGGTAAACTTGCAACCATTCCATATATCGCAGCATCTCCATCTGTTGATTCACCAGGATTTTTGACAACATCATTCACAGTTTCTTTTAGATCTTTTAAAAATGTCTCAACAATTTCAGCATGGTGAGGATTAACCATCATATGTAGAGCATTTGGGAATTGAATTCGATCTAAATGCCAACCTTTCTTATCCATACGATCACCTAATTGATAAATATCTATCTTATTAGATGTAAAAGAAAAAACGCTCATTACAGGTTCTCCAATAATATATAGTTCAGGTATCTTATTAATCCCTTCAATTAGCTTTTTTGAAGCATCCATAACTATTTTTGCTAAGCTTAAATAACCATCCATTCCAAGGTGTTTCATCGCAGCCCATGCTGCTGCAATTGCGCCTCCAGGACGAGTGCCTCTCATTGAGGGGGATATGTATATACCACCTGTCCAATCAGTGTATACTGAGAATTGATGTTTCCAAACTCGTTCTTTTCTATATAATATTGTAGATGCTCCTTTTGCACCGTAACCATATTTATGAACGTCTGCACTAATAGATGTCACACCGGGCACAGAAAAGTCAAAATCAGGGACTTCATAGCCAAGTTTTTTAACAAAGGGTAACATAAACCCTCCTAGACATGCATCAACATGTAATCCAATACCATATTCTTGAGCAAGAATTCCCAATTCAGAGATGGGATCAACAACTCCTCTTGGGAAATCGCATGCTGATCCAACAATTAATATGGTATTTTCTGTAATAGCATTTTTCATTGCATTTACATCTGCTCGATGAGTTTCTCTATCAACCGGTACTTTAACTATTTTTACTTTAAAATAATCAGCAGCTTTATCAAACGAGGGATGAGCTGAACTAGGTACCACCATTTCTGGTTCTTTTATGTTTGGAAACTTCTCTTTAGCCCAATCTCTATAAGTTTTAATCGCCATAAGAAGGCTTTCAGTACCTCCAGAAGTCATACTTCCACAGCATCTTTTATCTCCATCAAATAGATCAACAGTCATGGATATAACCTCTGTTTCGAATTTCCTTAAACTAGGAAACGCCATAGGGCTTAAAGCATTCTTAGAAAAAAACATTGTATACGCTTTTTTGAGCATTTCAGTGTGCTCGTCTGTGGCATGATAGACTAAACTCCATACCTTACCATTCCTCCAGTTTATATCATCTTTACGTATTTCTTCCATTTCTTTTAGAAGATCAACTTCATATATTCCCTTTTCTGGTAATACTACACTAGGTCTAGCCATTTTATTTTCACATAAGACTATTTTTTTATTAATATGTTAAGTTAATTTTAAAATAATAATTATACTAACTTCAAGTTTTTAAATTTGTAGAGGATATTTCCCATATTCTAAGGTAGCTTCAATCATCCATTTTAAGCGTTCAACAGATATCTCAGGGTGAAAATTAGCAGGAGATAACATAAATCCACCTCCAGAGCCCATTGCTTTGATTGCCTCTTTCACAGCTTGAATAACTTCATTTTTTTGGGCTTTTACCAAGATATATCTAGTATCAATATTTCCAGATAAACACAATTTATCTCCAACTTTCTTTTTGACTAAATAAGGATCTACTAATGGAGGTTCTAAGCATTGGAGTCCATCGAAACCAGAGTCAACTATAAAATCTAAAAGACTGGTAATATCTCCGTCCGTATGTAAGATATATTTTCCACCCCACTCATGAATTGCTTCTGCTACTTCTTGATAACAAGGTAATAAATATTTATTAAAGTATTTTGGATTTATCATTGGCCCTCCACTATGTGCAATATCTCCACCCTCTAGAAAAATTTTGGCACCACAATCTGAGTATGCTTTAAATACAGTTAAAACGAAGTCAGTAGTGTATCTGAAACGTTCCTCAATTAATTTAGTATCATTTTTCAATGCTCTAACGAAATAAGTCATTCCCATTCCTTGCCACACGGGTGGAAAGACTGAAGTTAGGGCGTTTTGAGCAAAAATACAGATATCATCTTTAATATCACGGCACTTTCTAACAACTCCTTTGTAAAATTTTTTAGCCTTCCTGTATTCTTCTTTTAAATCTGGTTTAGGGTATGCTTCCCAATCTTCTCGATTTTTAATATATCCGCCATAATAATCTGGGTATGGGTTTCCATCTATATTTCTTACTTTATGCCTCTTTCCAAAAATATCTGTCATCTCAGTTTGGCTTTCAAGGATAAATGGAATATATTGAACACCAACACCATCAAATCCTAGTTCATAACCAGCTCGAACTGTTTTTGCAAAGACACCAATTTCAATATCATCGAGAATTTGGTTAATTTTTTCAACCCATTCATCGGGATATTTTTGTTCCATCTCATCAAAGATATCAAATGCAGTTCTTTCTGGTTTTCCTAGAATAATATCAGCAACGTTTCCATCAATGTTAATAGTATGAGTTGGAATTCTATCTGGTTTTTCAAGATTTAATGCCATCCAGATTCGATCAAAACTATTCATAATTAATTGTTTATGGAAAAATTAAAATTAAAAGGTTAAGAATTTTAAAATTCTAAGAATTGGATAAAAAAAAAAATTTCCCCTTTTTTTATTAGATAAGTATTCAATTAATCATTCATTTGATATGCGTCCTTTAAGCCGTGTACGATGTTCCAGACTTTGTTAAATCTCTCCTGATCTACGTTAGGTTTTTTAATCATCTTTAAACACCATTCCATTTGCTCAGGTGTAGTGCTAGGTTTATGATACAGATTCAATGCATATTTTGAGAAATCTCTTACCAGAAAGTCAAAAATTTGGTCAACAGTATCATCATCAATGTTGTAGATAGGAGCATTTTCAATGATAAGCTGAGCATACACTATAAGAGCAAAGATCTGACCAATTCCAGAAAGCATAAAATCCATATCCTTTTGTTGTTCTGTACTGGGAGTTGCTATTGTTCCAAACAGGTTGAAAAGTTTAATTTGTTCTAAGAAAATATTAACATTGGGTAAAGGATATTTCTCGAAAGCAGGTTTCCAATCATGAAGGCGAACTCGTCCCAATCCTCGAGCGGGTCCTTGATTAAAAAGGAAATCATCATTTTTAATATTATCCTGTCGTGGAACTTCCTCATAATTCTTATGATTCATGAAGAAATTTAGCATGAACTTCAAAATTAAGGCAATGTTCACATGAACCGTCCCTTCAAGTTTTGGTAGAGCACGAATATCCATAGCTGCGTTCTCAAAATACATATCTTTCTCAAAACCTTTTGCCGCAATAACGTCCCATAAGAGATTGATAACTTCCTCTCCTTGCGTTGTAGTTTTCATTTTCATCACGGGAGCATAAAGTAGGTAGCGACGATCCTTTTTAGAAGCTACGCGCATGTAATCAGCAGTTCTTAATCCAAATAATTTCATAGCGACTAACCGGGTATAAGCATCTACAAAATTTTGTTTAACGTGTTGAAAATCAGTTACATACATATTATATAATTTACGATATGCTGCATGATGAATAGCTTCATAAAATGCGTGCGTACAAATGCCAATTGAAGCCCAACCTAAATTATATTTACCCACATTTACCGTATTAAGTGAAGCATTCCAAGCATCCTCTCCTTTAGAAAGAATTTCCTCTTCTGTAATGGGATAATCATGAAGAGCAAAATTTGCTACATAATTTTGGCTATCGCAGACATTTTTTTTCAATTCATAATTTTTGTTTTTATAATTTGCTACAAAAAATACATATTGCTCTTTATTTTTCATGTCATAAGGAGGGATATTTCCATCTATATCAGCAAGTTTACCAAAATTTGAAACCATCTCCGCTTCGTTACCGTTACCGATATAATACTTCTCTCCATTAGCTAAATAAGTCTCATCTTCTTGGAGTGTGAGTTTCATCTCAGTTCCATAGATATCTGCGCCGTGAGCCTTTTCTGAAAGCCCAAACGCAAATATAGCACCTTCTTTAAGTAATTGAGCTGCCTTCTTCTTCATTATTTCGTTGTTACTCATCCATATGGGTCCAAGTCCAAGAATGGAGACTTGCCAAGTGTACCAATAATTAAGACCATAAAACGCAAGGATTTCGTTAAATTCAGATATGCGATATGTATCCCACCGATAATTCTCATCATCACCATATGGATTGGGTGTTAGAAGCTGAGCAAAAATTTTATTGTTTTTTTGAAACTCAATAAAATCAGAATACCAAACTCTTTCGTGATAATCTTCTTTTAGCTTTGCTTTCCCCTTTTTTTCAAAAAAATCAATAGTTTTAAGCATAATCTCCTTAGATTTCTCATCGGGATAATGGCGATCATGCTTTTTAGGATTTAATAAAATTGTCATTCGTTTATATTTCTCTGTTTAATTATTCAATTAATTTTAAAAATAGTTAAGAAATTTTAAAAATTTGGATTATTTTTCCTCGCTTAGCAAGTTATTTAAAAATCTCAAATAGAGGAAAAGATGAGAGTTAATGATAGCAGTACAAAACCAATCATTCAAAAAATAGCTCCAAATGAAAAAACAACTAAGACTGAACCACTTATGATAGAATTATTAATTTATTCATAATAATGATCATTCAAACAAATTCAAAAATTTAATATATTCATATTTTCTTTTTAAACAAGGGTGATTCTCTTTTGAAAGTTAAAAATGTTGATTTTCTTCTTACATTCAAATGTCCAGCGAAATGTCAACATTGTAGTTATAGAGCTGGACCCTCCCGAGTAGGGAATATTAAATCAAAAGACGCTTCAAGATATTTAAAAGAATTGACAAATATGCAACCGTTACAATCTGTTTGGGTTCATGGAGGTGAACCATTTTTATATTTTGATTGTTTGGAGCATATAATAAAACAATCTAAAAAGTTGGATATTCCTCAATTGGGCATTATCACAAACAGTTTTTGGGCAAAAAATGAAATAATTGCAACGAAGAAATTAGAGAGATTAAGAAAAGTTGGATTAAATGCATTGACCGTCAGTTTTGATTTTTTTCATCAAGAGTTTATTAATTTAGAATATGTTAGATATGCCCTTAAAGCAGCAGTAGCTCTTGGATTTGAGAATATATATGTAGACAGTTATTTTGTAGATGGTATTACTGCGGATAATTATTTTAATCAAATAACAAAAAAAAATTTAGAAATATTGGGGGATATAGAAGACGCAGAATTTCATAGATCTCCTATGAGTGTAGAAGGACGAGCTACAGAATTAAAAGAATTTTTAAATCTAAATGCAGAGTTACCGTCAGGAAAATGTCCTATGCCATTTTGGATTGAAGGGGATCTCCAAAATCCTGAAACTATTGAAATCGATTGCGAAGGTAATGTAACACTATGCCCTGGAATCTGTATAGGGAATACTAATATCCAATCTCTAACTAAAATTATACATGATTATGATGTTAATAAACATCCCATTTTATCGGTTGTCTCGAAGGAAGGTCCTATAGGAATATTAAAACTAGCTGAAGAATATGGATTTCAAGGAGATCAAACGTTTGTTAATGAATGTCATTTATGTTATGAAATGAGGAAATATTTACAACCGCACTATCCTTACTCCTTAGCACCTGAATTTTTCTATTAGTGTTTTAATCTAATAAACTAATAATTTTATATACTGAGTAATCATCTATATTATCATAAAACTTTTTGAGGGTTTTTTTAAATGAATAAAAAACTTCAAATCAAGTCTTGTTTGATCTCTTTATTACTGTTTATTATTATATTTGTTATGTTTTCCTATAATATGCCAACTTTCAATCAAAATAAACAGTTAAATGACAATAATTTAAATCTTAGAGTAAGTGGTATGGATTATAATAATGCTACAGTAATTTCTGATGGTATTCAAGATATTATCTGGAATGATGGTATGAGTGGTTATCCAGACATTGCTCTAGATAACTTGGGTAATGTTCATGTGGTATGGGCAGATGACACAGATGGGACTTGGGGGACTGATTATGAAATAATGTACGCTAATTATACAGCAAGTACAGGATGGTCGTTCGCTACGGTGATTTCTGATGGCTATGATGGTACGTATTGGAATAATGATTGGAGTGGTTATCCTGTTATTGCCATAGATAGTTCAAATTATATCCATGTGGTATGGGCAGACGATACTAATGGGATCTGGGGTGCTGATATAGAAATAATGTATGTAAATTATTCCCGTTCTACAGGGTGGTCAAAGGTTACTGTCATTTCTGATGGATATAATAATAATTATTGGAATAGTGATGATAGTCTACAACCAGCAATCACAATTGACAACAATGATAACATTCATGTAGTATGGTGTGATAATACAAATGGTATATGGGGATCTGATTGGGAGTTAATGTACGCTAGTTATTCCACAAGTACTGGTTGGTC
>CAYNEU010000065.1:0-2564 GCA_964396275.1 uncultured archaeon
TATTATTTATATTTTTTAACTTAGTGAACTAATTCAATATTTATCTAAAATGGTTCTTTATGTTTTTTATCAATAATATTAAAATTTTTCAATTATTATGGTCATTTTTTAAGAAAAATTTTTTAGAATCTCCAATATCATTCCATTTGAAAAAAAGTAAAAGTTAAATGATCTTATTTTATATTTTTTTAGGAGATTTAGGTATGAATGATAAAAAATTTGATTCTAAAATTATAAGTACTGATTATAAAACTATATTTAAAAAATTCCCTACACCTACTTATCTGTGGCAGAAAAAAGATCATGATTTAATATTAATTGATTATAATGATGCTGCGAAAGAAATCACAGAGCAGAAAATAATAAATTATTTGGGGATTAAAGCCTCAGAGCTATATAAAGAACAACCTCGAATTTTAGAAGAATTGTATAGTTGTATTAATGAACAGAAATGTATTTCTCGAGAAATGATATATCAATATAAATCTACAGGACAAGAAAAAATTCTCATTGTAATTTATGATTTTGTTAAACCAAATTTAGTATTAGTTCATACAAAAGATATAACTGAGCAGAAAAAATCAGAAGTACAATTACGGGAAAGTGAGATACGTTTTCGCTCCATTGTAGAAAATACTCATGATGGAATTCTTATTGTAAATGATAATTATGAATTCACCTATATTAATAATGAATTATCTCAAATTTTAGATTACTCTTATGATGAGATTATCGGTCAAGATTTTCGAAATTTCTTAGATGAGGAGAGTAAAAAACTTGTAGCAGATCGTTATATTCGCAGACAAAAAGGAGAAAAAGTACCTCCCAGATATGAATTTAATGTTGTTAGGAAAAATGGTGAAAAACGGCGCGTAGAAATAATTTCAACTGTAAATACAGAATTAGAAGGAGGAATAAAGACTATTGCTCAAATCTTGGATATTACAGAGCGTAAAAAAACTGAGCAAAAACTAAAAGAATCAGAAAAAAAATTCCGGAGAATATTTGAAGATTCACCCTTTTCTATAGTTTTAATTGATCTGGACGGAAAATTAATTGAATGCAATCCCGCAACAGAAAAATACAGCGGATACACAAAAGATGAATTAGTTGGTAAGGATTTTAGAGATCTTTCTTTAATTCATCCAAAATTTTTACTTTCACTTGAACAAACCTTTAGTCGCCTTGTAAAAGAAGAAAAAATTTATAATGCCGACATTCAAATGTATAAAAAAACGGGTGCCTTGATTTGGATAAATTTACAAGCTTCTCGGGTTAAATTAAATGGTGAAATATTTTTCCAAGTTATTATACACGATATTAACAAACAAAAAAATGCAGATCTTCTTGTGAGAGAACAGATTAGAAAATTAAAAGAATTGAATGAAATTCAAAAGGAATTTATTACTAGAGCTTCCCATGAACTAAAAACTCCTTTAATGTCCATAAGTGGAGCTAGTGAACTTCTAAAAGACGTGTATAATGATAATTTAGATAAGAATGCTTTGGAAATGCTTGAAATTATTCAAAGAAATAAACAACGATTAGAGTTTCTCATCAATAACTTACTTGACATTGTACGTATAGATTATAAAAAACTCAAATTGAAGAAACAATCATATGATCTAAGTACTATAATTCAAGAATTAATTAAAGAGTGGGACTATTTTTTAAAAAAAAATAAAATAAATTTAGTTTTGGAACTTCCTACTAGTGTAATGGTAAAAGTAGATAAAGTAAGAATTGAACAAGTGATTGTAAATATCCTTTTAAATGCCGTTAAGAATTCACCTCCTAATAGTGATATTAAAATTGTTGTTAGAGATAAAGGAAAAAGCGTTAAAATATCTATAAGCGATACGGGAATTGGGTTAACTGAAAATGAAATTAATAAATTATTTACCAAATTTGGTAAAATTGAAAGATATGGTAAAGGATTGGAATATCTTGATATTCAAGGTTCTGGCCTTGGATTATTCATATCAAAAGAAATTATTGAACTACATAGCGGACATATTAGTTTGAAATCCGCGGGAAGAAATATGGGCGCAAAATTTACAATTGAATTACCATTAGAATAAATTTTTCTCTAATTGAATTAAAAGAACCTTCAACTTTTAATAATTATAGAATAAAAGTTGCTTAGTCATTGATTCGTTATACTCTATTCAATATAACAGATTTATTACATAATTTCAACTATTATTGAAAGGATATTGTTTCCAAAATAGAAAAAATTCTTTTAAAATCGAATTTTTTTCTCCATAATGATTAAAGAAATTGAGTTACAATATCAAAATATAATAGCCCATTTTCCTAACACAGTAACTATTGAAAATAAAATTACTCACATTAAAATTGAATTAATTAAGGGAATTATTTTAGAAATTGATTATTCTAAATATCCTAAAAAACCAAAAGTTAAGCTTATTAACCAAACAGGGAAAGTATATAAAAAATTAAGTAATGATATCACTTCTTTACAAAATTGGAAAGTAGATAAGACTAAGTCTATTTTACTTGTTATTAATGAAATTATTTTTATTTTAAAGGATCTTCAATCA
>CAYNEU010000066.1:0-9543 GCA_964396275.1 uncultured archaeon
GAGCTTTTGATCAATTTGAACTGCAACTTTTTATTGGTAAACAACAAGAGATGGAATTTGATGATTATGAGGAAGTAAAAATGAGTTCATTACCATTATTAGATTGGGAACTCCAAGAGAAGAAAGTAAATAAACCTCAAATAATTTCACTTGAAAAAGCAATTAAAACAAAAATTCTTAAAAAGCCAGCATATGCCTATTGTCTTTATATTGCATACTACTTAACTAAAATTTTGGGGATCCCAGAAGAAGTTATTAGATTTAGACAACATTCAATCAATGAACGAGCTCACTATGCTGATGATGCGTGGGATTTGGAAATAAAGACTACACAATTTGGATGGGTTGAAATTTGCGGAGTCCATGATCGAACTAATTATGATTTAAAAAGACACGCAGAATTTTCAAAGCAAAATTTTGAAGTAAATGTGAGTCCTAATTCAGAAGTTAAAGAGATCCCCCAAATTCTTGAAATCGCATTTGGGATTGATAGAATTATCTATTGTTTACTTGAAACCACTTTTAACGTTGAGAAAGGAAGAATTAATTTGAGGATTAGCCCAAAATTAGCTCCAAATACGGTAGCTGTCTTTCCACTTGTTAAAAACAAAGAAAGTATTATAAAGTTAGCACTTAAGATTCACAGAGATTTATTAGAAAATCGAATTAGTTCATTTTTTGATGTTGCGGGTTCTATAGGAAAAAGATATAGAAGACAAGATGAAATAGGTACAATGTATTGTGTTACAATTGACTATGAGTCTTTAGAAAACAATACCGTAACAATTAGATATAGAGATTCAATGAAACAAGATAGAATTAAAATTATTGATTTGATTCAGCTAATTAGAAATAAACTCAATACTTCTAAATGATCTATACTTCTAAGAATCTTTTTTTAAAGAATCTAAGGCTCGTGTTTCAAAGTCAATTTGTAGAATTATAAAATCAACAAAAAAGAATTAAATCTTATACTTTTGCTAAATATCATGATCTATATAATTCCTTCCAAAAAAATTTTAAAGAGAAGGATTTTTTACAAATATAATTTAAAAAGTAAACATTGGTAAATGCTTATTTATTTGCTATATTTAAGTCAATATGAGATTTTTAAACTTGTTAAATATTAGAAAAAGGGGAAAGTTGAAAAAGCAAGGACTAAAAATAATAATATGCTTATTCTTTACATTTTTGATTATATTAAATTTTATATATATTAACGAAAATCATTTTGGAATTAAATATTCCGATGATAATTTCTCTAACAATAATAATGATAACTCTGATACTATAATTAATAATTTGAAAACTACGTCTGCAACTTCAATGCTTCAAGATCCATTTACAGAGAATTTTACATTAATACGCGATTTCTTTACAAATAAATATCAATCTAAATTAAATTTTGATATTGATCTTTATTATAGATATGGAGACCAAGATGGTGATATTTTAGATGGTACAATTTTCTCAGAAGATAATTTACTCTATTACAACTCATTAATGAAAATGGAAATTGATGATATTCAAACATATGAGATATACTTAGATTTAAAAGATACTACGCTATGGTATAAAGGTGATATTAATGAATTCAAATATGGTTTTGTTGAATCAATTGATAATACAACTGGTGAAATAATTAACAGCAGTAGATCTTTAATTGATAATTTATTACCAATTTTCCTATTAATTGAAAATATAGGTGCTGATATTAATAGTTTCGCTGTTAGTGGAACAACTCCAAGACAATCTATTAATGAAATGTTCTATTTAATAAATTCTTCTGAATTTTGGGATGATAGATATTCATATAATGGATTTTATACTTATAATTCTTCGGATACTAAGCATGTTGAAAGTAATTTTTATAGCATATTAGCAAATCTCTTAATTCATCGAACTTATGAACATCTCGGTTTAGATAGTTCTATACAATATAGAGCCTACGAACTAGCAAATCTTACCATGAATGATATTAACACTTATATGTGGGATTCAGCAGATAATGCATTCTATCATCGAGGAAATGAAAATTGGGCGCTTACAGAGTTAAAAGATGATTATTATTATTTAAGTACAAATGCTTTAGGAATAATTACCTTGTTAGAATTTTGGCTTGCATCGGGTATGGAAAATGATTCTACATATCTGGAAAAAGCTATTCAACTTTATAATACCTTAGATTCCCATTTCTGGAATGATACTATAAATCTTTACAAGAGAATTCTTAGACCTGATTGGACTGAATTTGATAATAGTCTAAACCTTAATGATAATGCCCTAATGATGAGCGCTTGTTTGAAATTTTTTGAAGTAACGGGAAATTTAACATACTACAATAGGGCATTGGAAATATACAAGTCTATCCAATATAATTTATATGATAATATTAACCATGCTTATGATTTTTCTCTCACTAATAGTACTAAATCATTTAACTCAAATCTTAAATTAAGTAAAGCTTATTTGAATGCTTTTGAAATTTATAATAGCACAGTTATAAATGTAAAGTATAATGCATCAGGAGAAGCACCATCTTTTATCTTCAATCAAGATGTCATGAATTTAACTTCAACCTATTCATTTAGAAAAATCGGTCAATATTATAATCCTGAAAATGAGTCTTATGGACGTTTTACTGTACAACATGATATTACTAACTATAGTATTAATTATATTTTTAAATATCCTAATGGAACTTATTTTTATCAATTTGATGATATAATTGTTGACCCTAAAATTTCCTATTCTCTTCTTTATGAAATTAATGAAACCTTACCTATAAGTGATGGATATTATATTTATGTGTGGGCGAATACAACCTACTTTAAACTAACAAACACTCTTAAGCGGTTTAATGTGGTTTCTGGATTAATTAATGAATCAATTGAAGGTTTACCGGGAATCTTATATCAGGGGCCAATCGTAAATGTTTCTCTATTTATAAATTATACACGTAATGATAATTTAACCTTAACAGCATCAATAGAGGGTCAAGATATTGTTAATTTTCCTTCTCAAGAAATTAATTTTACCAGTATTGAAAGAATAATCCAGATAGATTTTAACCTTACAGCTAGATTTGGAGCAGAGCCCGGAAGTAGTGAAATATTTTTCAGAATAAAAAAAGGTTCTATAACTTATTTAGAAATCAAAGGGGTAATAGAAATTGGATATTCGTTTGACTACAGTAACCTACTCTATCAAGATAAAGTGGTGAAGGGAGAAAATTTATTTGTATCTATGAATTTGAAAAATTTTCTCCCTAATGCAACTCAAACTTTAAATGTAAGTTTTACTGGAATTACGGAAAATAGTATTGAAGATATTGTGAAAGAGGAAAGTTTAAGCGAAAAAGAAATTGCAACTGTAGTTTACTTTTTAAAAACATTAGAATCAATACTGAATGATACAATTAGAATAGAAATGAAAATTTCAATAAATACTACAGAATACTATTCACAAATCTTTACAGTAGAAATTATACCAAAGTTTGAAATTATAAGCGCCACATTTCCCGAAAGCATCCCACAAGGTAAGTCTGCGTACTTAATAATTATAATCCAAAATAATCAAGAAATTCCAGAAGCGTTCTCATTGTATATAAACGATGTAAAATTTGGGACAAATATAGCAGATTTAAACACTGGGGAAAATATTATTGTAGCAAAAATTGTACCGACTATAAATCCTTATGAATTTGGGATAAGGAGTTATAGAGTTAAATTAACAGATAGTAAAGATCAAGAAATCGCATTATTCTATTTTGAAACATCTCTTGAATTATCAACATTAAATCTCATTTTATTCTATTTATTGCCTGGTATTGTGCCTATTGGAATTATCTTGTATTTTAAAAATAAAGATATAAAACATAAGAAATTAAGAAGATGATGATATTTTGGTAACTAAACAATATAAGATAACAGTATTAATTCTTTTTATTTTTTTCAGCTCTTTTTTTAGTCTGGCTAATATTTCAATAAATAACTCACAATTTCTTGATGTAAATTCTAATTATCACCAAAATGAAGAACTTTTTAGTCCTGAAATTGCTGATTACGCTTTGCCTTTATGGGCAATTGAACAAAATGTTACAAAAGTTTATCGTTTGTTTGAATCTGTCAATTTCACTATTGATACATTTGATATTGATGACGTGGATCACTCAAAAATGCAAATTACCTTTAGTAATGGTTCAACAAGATATTATAACATGAATTTTGTTGGCAATGATAAATACTACTATGAATATAAGCCCGAATATAATGCACCGTTAGGATTTCAGAATGTTAGTTTTCTAATTTACAATGAAACAAATACATTATTAAATTTACATACTACTTACACGAATTTCACTATTTTGACAAATTATTTGGTAAATCTAAATAGTTCTGAATATTATATAGAAGATTTTTTAAATGCTGAAATGATAGTAAGCAATTTTTCAACTTATGATTTTACATGGAATGTTACTGTTGTTGATAGTCTAGATGTACTGATCCAAAATGATCTACTAGACCTTGGAAAAAATATTGTTCAGTTCACTTTTCCGATAGAAAATGAGACTTTCATTGATAAAGATCGATTTTATTATATACAGTTAAATATGACTGATAAAAATGTTGGAAAAAAAGGAACAGCTTATTTTCCTTTTTACGTAAGAAATAATGATCCAATAATTAGCTCAATTATTGAACTTTCTTCTGACGAAATATTTAGAACAGATGACTGTACAATCTCATTTAATTCCACGGATATAGAAACGCTATCTAAAAATCTTGTACCAACAATGAAGATTTATGATGCTGAAGGTGCTCTTGTGCTTCAAGATACAATAGGATTTGATAGTGGAAATTTATTTTCTGATACATTTATTATTCCAGCAAATAGACCTATTGGGAAATATAGGATTGAAGTTATAGTGAGTGATGAACATGGAGGATCTTCTTCACAAGAAATCTTTCTAACAGTTAAAAATAATGCTCCTGAAATTCATAGTTATACTATAAATGGATTTCCTATGGATCAAGCTATTTCTATACCTTATGGTAGAAATATAGTTTTTAAATTTAATGTATCTGACAAAGAAGGAGTTTCATATGTTAAGGTTGCTCTTTTAAGTCAAAATAATGAGTGGTTTAATATAACTCGAGAATATACTGGACAAAACACTGAAATTACCTTCAGAACTTATGATTTAATAACAGGAGTTTGGTTTGTATATCTTTATGTTATAGATTCAGATGGTGCAGTTACAAGTCTTATTGATGACTACGATAAAGCACCTCAAGGAATCAGAATTATCCCAGATGTTTTAAGTAATTTTTTACTATGGATTTTGTTTTTTGCAGGATTAGGTATTGGGATTCTTTCAGGTATTGGTATTATTTATGGTTATTTCAAAACTAAATTTGGAGAATCTCAAAAGATTGTCCATAAAAAGAAAGAAACACCTACTAAAAAGACATTTTCCAAGAAAAAAGAAATATCAAAATCAATTAAAGAGGAACTTGAAGAAAAAGAAATTGAAGAAATTGAACTTGGCAAAGATGAGGAAAAAGAGGGAATTCCTAAACGAAAAATAAAAAGAAAATTATAATTAAAAGGACTTTTATTTTTTTATATCTTCAAAATTATTAATATTGCCTTATCCTAAGAGTTCATGTAGATTGTACTGATACTTACCAAGATTTCCTCCATAATTCCCTGCAGATATACGATTTATCCCTGGAACTTTAACTGCTGCTTCAATTCCCAATTTCATTGCGGTTTTAATAGCTTCTTCAGTAGCTCCATCAAAAATGATTTCATAGACGCAATTATCTCCTTCTCTTAATTGTGAATTGTCTACTTTTTCTCTTAAAGTTGGACAAAGTGGTTCATTGGTAGAAGCATTAAGAAAGCTATACTTTGAGCCAACTTTCGAACCAGAACGTACTATTCCCCCTGGAAATGGAGCTATTACATTAGGAACATTTTTTACTGCTTCTATTGCCTTTTGGGCTGCTTCTAACGCAGAGTCTTGATCTTTTCCAATTATTAAAAAGTTGCCGCCAGCAATACCTTTCCCAACTTTTGCAATACTTTGAACTATAAATTCTCCTTCCATAACTGGAATTGACCACGCTTCGAAAGGATATTTTCCTTCAACTTTTTCTTGAAATCCATTACCAAAAAATTTTAGATTTGCCCCTAATTTTATTTCAAATATTTTCTCTGGATCTAAGGAAATATCTAATGCATCAAAACATGCAGTTGTAGGGCAAGTAAAAATACATTGTCCTACTCGGTTCATAACTACTTTACTCATTTCTTCTTTTTTATTTTTAAAGAACATTAGAATTACTCCTGGACGGTTGTCAGGAGTTTTTTCTGGTGAAACATATAAATCTATTCCCGCTTCAGCATCACAATGAATAGTTGATGTTCCATATCCAGTGGTAACTTGAGCAGCGATTTTAGCCCATTTTTCATTTTTTGCAGTTACTAAAATTCTACTAAAAACAGTTCCAAATGCTTCACAGAAGGCATTTTTTTCAATCTCTACACCATTTATCTCCATTATATTTACTTCTCCCATAAAGTCGAAATTAATCATTAAATTTTTTATAATTTGTATTATCTTATAGCATTCTATTTTATATAAAATTTTAAAAAAAAAATAAAAACATTGAAAAATTGTAAGTTTATATACTTTAAATATAAAAATTTGAAATTATAAAATAAGGTGTTTCAAATGAGCGAAGAAGGGAAAATACTTAAGATAGGTATTCTCAAAAATGGGACCATTGGCTCGTCTTTGTTACTAGCTTTTTTAATGGACGAGAGAGCAGAAGCTACGAGAATTAACGTAAGAGAAGTAACTTCTGGTGCTAAAATGCATCCCGCAGACCATTGTATAGATACTATGAAAAAATTACTTGAGTTTAAACCAGAATTATTAATTATGTCAAGTCCAAATGCTGCATTACCTGGGCCAAAAGCTGCTAGAGAAATGGCTGGTGGGATTCCATGTATAGTGATTTCTGATGCTCCTGCTAAAAAAGCAGTAGAAGAAATAAAAGAAAAGAACATGGGTTATATACTAGTAAATTGTGATAGTATGATCGGAGCACGTAGACCTTTTCTTGATCAAATTGAAATGAGTATATTCAATTCAGATTTACTGAAAGTTCTTGCTATTACTGGAGCACTCCAAGTAATTGCTCAAGAGTTAAATAAAGTAATTATTGATATGCTTGAATCTAGACCACCTACTTTACCTCAAATCATTATTGATGCAAATATCGCTTCAGAAGCGGCAAATTTCTCAAATCCATATGCAAAAGCTAAAGCAATCGCGGCTTTTGAATTAGCTGCTTCAGTTTCTAGGGTTACTGGAAAAGCTTGTTTCCAATTAAAGGATAGATCTGAATATATACCACTTTTAGCTGCTGCTCATGAAATGATGAGAACTGCTGCTTTAATGTGCGATGAAGCAAGAGAAATTGAGAAATATAACAATACAGTAATTAGAAGACCTCACCATACAAAACAACATTTTTTAACTAAAATAGGATTATATGATAAAGAACAATAATATATTAAGAATAACTACAAACTTTCTAAAATTCTAATTTTTATTTTTCTATTTAATAACTTAAATATTAAAATTAGTAATCAGAAGATTTCAAATATAACTTTAAATTTTTGAAAGAATCTCCTGTCAGTGCATTCATTACACTGGAAAATACTTCTTGCCGTTTATTCCTTGTTACTGCCATTAGAACGGCTCCATTACTTACTTCTTTCACTAAAATCCAACAATTATCTGATTCATACACAATAGTTGACAATGATAATGGTGAAAGGTTCGAAATATTCTGGAGTTCCATAATGTGTTGATAAATGCTGTAAATATTAGAATCCAAAGTCCCAATTTCAAATTTCATAAACTGTAGTGGTTTTGATTCAAATTTACCAAACGTAGAGGAAATTAACAAACCATCGGGTTGATTAAATAAAAGATACTCTGATAAAGTATTGAGTTTCAGCTCATCCAATAAATGACGTATTTTTCCCAATCGTTGCATTGATAGAGTATTCTTTTGAATTTCAAAATCAAGAATTTCAATTAACCTATGCTGAGCACTACCTTCTTTTACAGAGACTGGAGTAAAAGAAAGCTTTTCTATTAATCCATTATTTAGATCTTTTGTTAGTATTTCATAATATTCATCTTCCTTCGAATCCTGTAAATCAATTTTATTTAACAAAACATAGATCATATTGATTTTGGGAGAAAATTCAAATACATATTTTAAAAATTTATCAAAAATGTCACGTACTTCAGGATCAATTGCTGAAGAATCAACCATGAAAACAGCTGTAGTTGCTTCTGAAAAAATCAGTTCACGTTGGGATTCTGAAAAATATCTTTCCATATATCTTTCCTGTCCACCAAGATCCCATACGTTAAGCTCCATTATACCACGAAAGATAAAATTTTCTCTTGAAACTCCTTTAGTTGGTTTTAAATTTAAAACTTTCATAAAGTTATATCCTAAACAAGTTGTTCGCATTAGAGATGTCTTGCCTGCTCCAGCTGGCCCAAAAAGTAAGATCTTCATTTAAATGTAACCAGATTTACAATTTATTTTTTATTTATCTTTAATATATTTCTTATACTTTAATTTTTATTTATTTTTTTCTAATTATTAAAAGTAAATTAAGGTTTATTTGAAAAAATCGTTTTAAGAAATAAATAAATGGAATGGATAAAAAATCAATTTAAGAAATAAATAAATGCAATACATAAATACAAAAAAATTTAAGAAAAAATGGCATGGAATGGATAAACAATGGAAGATAAGCTATTAAAATATATAAGAAATGTTCCAGACTGGCCTAAACCAGGAATCCAATTTAAAGACATCACAACTTTATGTAAAACTCACACCCCATTTAAAGAATCTTGTGATAGAATTATTAACAATTATAAAGATAAAGGAATTACGAAAGTAGCTGCTATTGAAGCTCGTGGTTATGTATGGGGTGGAGTTGTGGCCTATCAATTAGGTGCTGGATTTGTTCTTATAAGAAAACCGGGTAAATTACCATACAATACCCTAAGTGAAACATATGAACTTGAATATGGAACAGATAGTATTGAAATGCATGTTGATGCAATTGAAAAAGGAGATCAAGTATTGGTGTTCGATGATTTATTAGCAACCGGAGGGACTGCTAAAGCCGCATGCAATTTAGTAGAAAAAGCTGGTGGTGAAGTAGTAGGTATAGCTTTTATAATCGAACTAACAGGAAGTTTACATGGCAGAGAAAAATTAACCGGTTACGATATTCTTTCACTATTGAAAATTCCTGTTGAAGAGTAAAGAAGCTATAAACTGACCCAATTAAGGAGTTTTTAAATTACTTTAATTTTTTTGTATATTTTCTAATTCTGGTGGAATATAACCAAAAGTTTTCATAAATCTTTCTCTTACTTTATAAAGATTAAAATTTTGCGTTTGAGCTCCACTAGTTTCAACTACAAAT
>CAYNEU010000067.1:0-16646 GCA_964396275.1 uncultured archaeon
ATGAGAGCAGGAACTGCCTCGCGTAATTATTTTGTAAATAATGATGATATTGTAGCGGGTTACATTATGGCTCGACCGACAGAATCCGTTTCATATGAACCCGCAAAATCATGGATTACTATGAATGTTTATCGTAGTGAGTTTGATCCATGGATTGCTAAATTTGCAACTGATGCAGGTGCTGAATTAAAGACTTCAACGTTAATTGTGGACTTATTAAAAGAGGATGGTAGAGTAAATGGTGTGATTGACGAGAAAGGAGAAAAATATAGTGCTCCAATTGTTATTGGAGCAGATGGAGTCATTTCAGTGGTAGCACAAAAATCGGGATTGAGGAATAAATGGGTTCAAAATCAAGTTACTTTAGTACCTCAATATGATTTTCAAGCAGCGCCAGAAAAAATTGATGATATTATGGGTGATGAAACCTTAGGTATCTGGTGGGGCTCAACCTTTCCATCATCATACCAAGTCTTTTTTAATGATGGGTTCCATCAAGGATTAGGAAATTGGATGAATTGGTGGGATCGGAATCCATTATATTATTTAAATCGTGTTATTAATCTAAAATATTATCAAAGATTGTTAAAAATACTTGATGCTAAACCACGTGAACTTCAAGCCCATCTACTCCCATGGTTAGATTATCCTAATAATACACATACTGATGGCGTTATATTAATTGGAGATGCTGGTGGTTTTCCATGTCCTCTAGAGGCCGAGGGAATATATCCAGCCATGGTTACGGGAAAGACTGCTGCAGAAGTAGCTTCTGAAGTGGTATCATCTGAAGATGTATCCAAATCAACACTCAAAAAATTTGATGAGAAGTGGCAACAAACTAGTATTGGAAAAGAGTTTGAGGCTGGGTTTGAGTTATATAATATTTGGAAAGCTCTACCATTTAGCCCAAAAGAAACTATGTCATGGTTTGTACCAATGATAATGGAAATCATTGGAGGTATATTCGATTGGTCGCAACCTCATGCATTAAGAGTACGTCAAATAATAAGTCATGTAAAGTCATATATGCCTAAAGCGACGCCTTTTATAATGGCATATGTATTTCCCCTATTAACAAAGGTTTTTGAAGATGATTTAGATAAGTTAATGGATCCTAAGAAAATTATGAAGGTCTTACCTAAACTATTAGACATGCTACCACAGAAAAAGAAAAAAAGAGGTGGAGAGCAAAAATGAATATTGAATTAGATGGTTTAACTAAACGAATTACAGATACGGGCAACTTTATTTCAATAGATAATAAAAAATGTAATAATTGTGGACGCTGTTTAGTTATATGCGTTATGAATTTATGGCGGAAAAAAGAAGGAAAAATCTATATTATAGACAATTATCAATCAAAATGTTTAGAATGTGCTGCTTGTTATCAAGTATGTGATGCTGGTGCAATTAGATTTCAATATCCTAAAGGTGGTACAGGAATAGTCATTGAAAAAGGGTAAGTTCTTTTTCTTAAATATATTTTGCTTGATCTGCTGAGCCTAGTGTATCTTTATTTCTTCGTTTTATCATTTCGATAAGCTCTTGACGGGCTAAACCTAAATATTTTCTTGGACCAATTTGATCTGGATGCTCTGCTAAAAATTTTCTTATCATTGCTGTAAAAACCATTCGACTATCTGTGGCAATATTGATTTTACAGACTCCATATTGAGTTGCTTTCCGTAATTGAGCTTCAGGTATTCCAAATGTTTTTGATAGAGTACCTCCATATTCATTAATTATGTTAGCATATTTTTGGGGTATGGATGATGAACCATGCAGAACGATTGGAAACTTTCCTAAACGTTTTCTAACTTCTTGAAGTATGTCAAATCGTAATTCTGGGATATCTTCCTCTCTTTCAACTTTAAATTTATAGGCACCATGAGAAGTCCCAATAGCGATTGCTAATGAATCACAACCAGTACTATTTACAAAATCTTCTACTTGATCGGGGTCCGTATAGAAATCTTCGGTTGCTTTTACATGTCCTTCAATACCCGCAATCACTCCCAATTCTGATTCTACACTTACTTCTCTTTCGTGAGCGTAAGAAACAACTTTTTTAGTAATGTTAATGTTTTCTTCATATTCTAAGTGACTTCCATCAAACATGACACTTGAAAAACCAGTATCAATGCAGATTTTTGCTAACTCAAATGAATTTCCATGATCCAAATGCAATGTAATTGGGATATTATAACCCAAATCCTTTGCCATCGCTACTGCACCCTCTACTAAATATCTAACCATTGCCCGATTTGCATATTCTCCTGCATCTGGACTGTTTTGAAGTATTACTGGAGATTTAGTTTCACCACAACCAATAATAATAGCCTGTAATTGTTCTAAATTGCTAAAATTATATCCAGGAACTGCAAATTTTCTCTCTAGAGCAACTTCAAACATTCTTTTTGTATTTGATAATCCCAATTCTTTATAAGACACCATTTTTACATCAAAATGAGTTTAATTAAAAATCAAAGTTTGTATTGATATTGAAATATCAATACTCATATAAATATAGATACCAAAATGTAATTTAAACATAATATTGAAATTAGCATTAAAAAGATATTGTGAGAAGAAATTAAAAAAAAAGCCTATTATGAATACATGTTCATCGTTGCAGCAATAATCCCCTTCAATAATACATTAGTACTTTTCTTAGCTTCGATTCTTATGATGAATGCAATATTTTCTTTTTTTAGCGCTACACAATCAGATAGTATAATATGACTTCATAAATATCTGTTTTTAATCTTTATTTTTGGAATTGGGTATATCTTTGTAAGTATGGATATTTCAAAGAATCATGGTATCATAAAGATTAGTATCATTGCAAAAACTGGATTCTTTATAATTTCATTAGTTTACTTTATTTTAGGAGAAAAAAACTTCCTAGTAGTTATATTGGGAGGATTAAATATTCTATTTGTGTGTTTATTTATTGAATTTTTACTAAATTATAAAAATCTTTAAAATTAACAGATAAACGGAAAAAAAAATCTTTTTAGTTTTATGTGGGTACGGTAATTTTTAGTTTATTTTTTAGTTCTTTATATCTTGAACGAAGAGTTACTTCTGTTACCGCGACTGATTCTACAATTTGTTGTTGTGTAATAGCTTTATTTTTGATTCTGCAAGCTAAATATAAGGCACCAGCACATAATCCCTTTGGGTCTTTTCCACTAATAGAAAATTTAGAATTATAAGCGTTTAAAATTTTAGTAGTTAGTTGCTCAATTTCTGAATCTAATCCTAACTCATTTATATATCTCGGTATAAGAGATACGGGATCGGTTGATGGAGATTTCAAATTAAATTCCCTAATTAATGTAGTATAACTTCTCCTTACGTCTTTAGCATTTGCTGATGCTTCATTTGTTATTTCTTGAAGCGTTCTTGGAATTTGCTTTCTTCTACATGCTAAATATAAGCATGCAGCAACCATTGCATTGATGGATCTTCCACGTAATAATTTTTTTTTAAAAGCTTCTTTATATAAACGCATTCCATCCTCTCTTACATAATTTGGTAAATTCAAATTAGTACTAATTCTTTTTAATTCTGTAGATGCTATTAATAAATTTCTCTTTTGCCAAGTTATACGTGTATTCCATTTAGCAGCTCTTTTTAAATCAGGATTACTTATTTTACTCCTGTCTATAACAGTACTTAATCCCATATCTGGTAATAATACTGAAATTGGAGCACCAGTTTGCTCTCTATTATTTTTTTCTTGATTAGTATATGCTCTCCTTCCTTTATGCGAAAAATCAACACTTTTTTCATTAATAACTAATCCACACTGATTACATACAATATCTCCAGTATTCATCAATGGAATAATTGATCCCCCACATTCGGGACAAACATTTAACAAAACGTTATTTTTAGTATTTAACCCCATTTTAATAACCTCAATATACTAATTTTATTTAAAATTATAAAACAATTGTAGACCAATTATTAAGTTCCCTCCATTATTCCAATTTTTTCAAATACTAATGACTCAGTCTTATTTGCATCAATTTTAATGATATCGCCTTCATCAAATTCTCCTTCTAATAATTTTAATGATAAAGGATTTTGTACATAATTCTGGATTGTGCGTTTCAAAGGTCTTGCACCATAATCTGGGTCGAAACCTTTCTTACTTAAGAATCTTTTTGCATTTTCTGTAAGTATTATTTGGATTTTATGAGAAGTCAAAATTTTATTTAAATTTCTAATTTGAATATCAACAATTTCTTTTAATTGATTTTCATCTAAGAAATCAAAAATAATAATCTCATCAATTCGATTAAGAAATTCAGGTTTGAAATAATTTTTAAGAGTTTTCAAAATATTTTCTCTATTTTTATTAGAATCTTCATTTCGAGAATCAAGAATGTATTGACTTCCGACATTACTAGTCATAATAATAATTGTATTTTTAAAGTCAACGGTACGACCATGACCATCAGTTAATCTTCCATCATCCAAAATTTGTAAGAGAATATTGAAAACTTCAAGGTGAGCTTTTTCGATCTCATCAAATAAAATAACAGAATAAGGTTTTCTTCTAACTGCTTCCGTCAAATATCCTCCTTCATCATAACCAACATAACCGGGAGGAGCGCCTATTAACCTTGCTACACTATGCTTTTCCATAAATTCTGACATATCAATCCTTACCATAGCATTTTCATCATCAAAAAGAAATTCTGCTAAAGCTTTTGCAGTTTCTGTTTTTCCTACACCTGTTGGACCCATGAAGATAAAGGATCCAATGGGTCTATTCGGATCTTGTATTCCTGCTCTTGCTCTTCGAATTGCATTAGATATTTTGTTTAATGCCTCATCTTGTCCGATAATTCTTTCTTTTAATCGTTGCTCCATCTTTAACAATTTCTCCCTTTCACCTTCTAACATTCTGGACACTGGTATCCCAGTCCATTGTGAAATTATTTTAGCAATATCTTCATCGTCTACTTCTTGTTTTAACATGATTTTATTTTTCTGAACTTCTCCGAGTTCAATATTAAATTTTTCTAATTTTTTTTTCAAATCATTAAGTACTCCATACGATAATTCAGCAGCTTTTTCAAGATCTCCACGTTTTTCAGCTTTCTCCGCTTCAATTTTTGTTTCTTCCATTTTTCTCTTTATCTGATTGATTTTTACAATTAGGGTTTTTTCATTGTTCCATTGAAGTTTTAATTTATTATTTTCTTCTCTGAGATTCTGTAATTCTTCCTCAAGTTTCTTCATATGTTCTTTACTTGATTTATCATCCTCTTTTTTAAGGGCTTCCTTTTGAATCTCTAATTGAATAATTCTTCGTTCAATCTCATCAATCTCAATTGGCATTGAATCGATTTCGATTCTTAATCTCGAAGCAGCCTCATCCATTAAATCAATAGCTTTATCAGGTAAGAACCGATCGGAAATGTATCTATGTGATAATGTAACTGCTGCAATTATAGCAGAATCAGTAATTCTTACTCCATGATGAAGCTCGTATTTTTCTTTTAACCCTCTAAGAATAGCTATTGAATCCTCTACTGTAGGCTCATCAACATAGACTGTTTGGAATCTTCTTGTTAATGCAGCATCTTTCTCAATATATTTCCTATATTCATCTAGAGTGGTTGCTCCTACAGCTCTTAATTCACCCCGTGCCAATGCAGGTTTTAACATATTAGAAGCATCAATTGCTCCTTGTGCAGCACCTGCACCGACTAAAGTATGTAGTTCATCAATAAATAGAATAAATTTTCCTGAACCTTTTTCAATTTCCTTTATAAAAGCTTTAAGCCGGTCCTCAAACTCACCTCGATATTTAGCGCCTGCAACCATTGCTGCCAGATCCATTGCTAAAATATCCTTTTCTTTCAAAGATTCTGGAACATCTCCACTAGCTATCCTTTGCGCTAAACCTTCTACTATAGCTGTTTTACCTACTCCCGCTTCTCCAATTAAAACAGGATTATTTTTTGTTCTTCGTGATAAAATGTGCATTACTCTTCTAATTTCATCATCCCTCCCTATGACAGGATCTAACTTACCTCTTCTTGCTAAATCCGTTAAATTTCGACTATACTTTTCAATTGCTTGATATTTACCTTCTGGATCTTGATCTGTAACTGTTTGATGACCTCTAATTGTTTTTAGTGCTTGTAGAATCCTATCTTTAGTTATTCCAGATTTATTCAAAATTGGAAATATAGATAATGAATCTTTAGTACTCATAGCTAATAATAAATGTTCAGTACTTAAGTATTGATCTCTTAAAGTATCAGCTTCTTTCCAAGCGACATCAAATAATGTACCTGATTCACGTGATAATACTACATCAATTACTCCCGAACCAGTTACCTTTGGGATCCTCCTCATCTCATTGTATAAATCACTCAATAAATTCTTTATATTTATTCCTAATTTCTGTAATAATGGTATCGTAATTCCGTCTTCTTGGTCTATTAAGGCGATTAATAAATGAACTGGCTCTATTTGTTGATGATTTCGTTCTTGAGCCAGAGATCTTGCAGCCATTAAGGCTTCTTGAACTTTAATGGTAAATTTATCAAATTTCATCATTTTTTATAATCACTCCTATAATCCAACTTCTTTTAATTTTTCCAATAATTCTTTTTGAGATTTATTCAATTTTGTAGGTACTTTAATACTTATTTTAACTAATTCACTTCCTCTTTCTTCTGTACCCGTTTTATAAAATCCTTGATTTTTTAATCTTAAAATCGATTTATCTGAAGTACCTGAAGGTACTGTTACATTTAAAGTACCTTCTACTCCTAAAACTTGAACTCTTCCTCCAAGTGCAGCTGTAGTAAATGGAACTTCTTGTTCAACATAAATATCATCCCCCCTTCTTTCGAATTTTGGATGATTTCTAATATGTATAGCAATATAGAGATCTCCAGGAGAGCCTCCATTTTCTCCCTGCATACCTTTCCCTTTTAGACGTAATTTTTGATCATCCTTAATACCTCTTGGAATGTTTACATTTAACGTCTTCATTTGATCAGTTGTAGGATCTTTGTATTGAACTTTCTTCTTTCCTCCATTAAAGGCATCCATAAAATCTATTTCCATATCATATCTCAAATCATCCCCTTCTCTTGGAGTATTATTATAATTGGGAGATCTTGCTCTTGTGCTCCCTCCACCTCTCCTATTAAAAACATCAAATATATCTCCTAAATCATTAAAAAAATCGAATCCACCACTCCTACTTTGTGAATTATTATGATTTCCGAAAATTTCACTAAAATCAAATCCTCCAGGTGAACCCGATGTAGAATAGTAATAGGTTGTACCGTCTGGACTTTGACGAACTCTAGCATCTCCAGGAGATCCCCCCCAATTCTGATATGTTGAAGTATCCCCTTCTACAACACCAAATCTATCATACATATCCCTTTTTTTATCATCGTTTAAAATTGAATATGCCTCGTTGATCTCCTTAAATTTCTCTCCCGACTTTGGTTCGTCTGGATTAACATCAGGATGATATTTACGAGCCATTTTTCGAAATGCTCTTTTAATTTCCTCTTTTGAAGCATCTTTATTTATTCCTAATAATTTATAATAATCTTTTGCCATTTTTTACAACCTCTTCTTATAATCGTGAATAATAATTTGATAAACATGAATTTTTTAAAATAAAAAAATAAAAAAAAATTAAGTTAGTCATACTCAGCGTCTACTACATTATCATCTTGGCCTGTTGCTCTTCTGAATTGTTCTTGTTCGATTTCATCTTGGGTTTTTCCTTGAGATCCATATGTTGCACCCGGTGGGACATCTCCCATACCTCCAGGTGGAGCACCTTGATAAGCCCCTTGATTGGGTCCTTGTTGTTGTCCATACATCCGAGATGAAACTTCATGTAATGAATTTTGTAAGGTTTCTGTAGCACTCTTAATTCGATTTACATCATTAGATTCCATCGCACTTCTTAAACTAGAGATCTTATCAAATATACTTGATTTTAAATCTCCAATTACACCCTCATTTTCTTTCAGTAGCTTCTCAGTTTGGTAGATTAATGATTCTCCATGGTTTTTTGCTTCAGTTAATTCTTGGAATTTTCTATCTTCTTCGGCATTTCGTTCAGCTTCTCGAATTTTTTGCTCAATATCATTATCAGACATCTTAGTAGATGCAGTAATTGTTATAGACTGACTTTTTCCAGTACCTTTATCCTTCGCTGAAACATTAAGAATTCCATTTTGATCTATATCAAATGTAACTTCGATCTGTGGCATTCCCCTTGGAGCAGGTGGAATACCATTCAAATGAAACCTTCCTAATGTTATATTATCTGCTGCTCTTGGTCTCTCACCCTGTAATACGTGAATCTCCACTGCTGATTGATTATCAGCTGCCGTTGAAAATGTTTCGGCTTTTTTAGTTGGGATTGTAGTATTTCTTTCAATTAATTTTGTGAAAACTCCGCCTAATGTCTCAACTCCTAATGATAAAGGTGTAACATCGAGTAATAATAAATCCTCAACTTCACCAGTTAATACTCCACCTTGAACTGAAGCACCCATCGCAACACATTCCATTGGATCGATACTACGCTCTGGAGCTTTACCCAGTAAATCTTCGAATTTCTTCTGTATAACAGGCATTCTTGTTGGTCCACCAACTAAAATAATCTTATCAATTTCTCCTCTTGCCATACCAGCGTCTTGTAAAGCTTTTATGATTGAAATATCCAATCTCTTTAATACAGGATCAATGAGTTGCTCCAATTTGGCTCTTGTCAGAGACATATTAAGATGCTTTGGACCTTCGTTAGTTGCAGTAACATAAGGTAAATTAATATCAGTTGTAATCGACGTAGATAATTCAATTTTAGCTTTTTCTGCTGCTTCTCTAATTCGTTGCATTGCCATAGAATCTCCTCTTAAATCAACACCTTGATCTTTCTGAAACTCAGAAACTATATAATCAACAAGAATTTTATCCATATCTGTACCTCCTAACTGAGTATCCCCTGCTGTAGAAATCACTTCAAAAACTTGATTGTCCATCTCCATTATTGTGACATCAAAAGTACCACCACCAAGATCCAGTACTGCAATTTTTAGCCTTGCATTTTTCTTATCTAATCCATAAGCTACTGCTGCGGCAGTCGGTTCGTTAATTAAACGTTTCACATTCAATCCTGCAATCTTTCCCGCGTCTTTGGTAGCTTGTCTTTGATTATCGTTAAAATATGCTGGTACAGTAATAATTACATCATTCACTTCTTCCCCTAAATAAGCACTGGCATCTTCTTTAATTTTTCTCAGAATCATTGCAGAAATCTCTTGAGGTGAATAATCTTTTCCATCGATTGTTACCTTGTAAGAGGTACCCATCTTCCTTTTAATAGCTGTAATTGTACGATCTGGATTTGAGATTGCTTGTCTTCTAGCAGGTTCTCCTACTAATCTCTGACCGTCCTTCGTAAAAGCAACTACAGAGGGAAATGCCTTTCCACCCAAGGTTAAACCCTCAGCACTAGGAATAATCGTTGGTTTACCGCCAATTAATACCGCTGCTGCAGAATTTGACGTTCCTAAGTCAATTCCTATTATTTTTCCCATTTTTCATCACTCCATTTTTTATATTTATTTGTAAAATTTTGATTTTTTTTTTTAATTTTCATTTAAATTTTTTAATTTTGATTTTTTTGAGATTTTGACCTTCGCAGGTCTTAAAATCTTTTCTTTTATATAATAACCTTTAGTTATTTCTTCTAATATCGTATTTTCTGGGAGATCATCTCTACCCTCTTCAATTATTATAGCTTCATGTTTATATGGATCAAATTTCTCACCTTCAGAATTCATCGGTTTCACTCCCTCCTCCGCTAATAGCTTTTCAAAATTCTTAATTATCAGCTCAAATCCATTCTTAATGCCATCCATGTTTTCAAGCGTTTTAAGCAAGTTCAAAGCTCTCACTAAATCATCATAATGATCAATTAACTTCTTTAACATTGCCTCCATGACATATGACTTGTATCTACTGTTCTCTTGTTCTGAACGCTTCTTATAGTTTTCAAAATCAGCGCGTACTCGTAAAAGTGAATTCAAATATTTTTCCTTCTCTTCCATTAAATCCTTAAATTTACGACCATCATCTTTCATGTCATCAAGTTCTTTGAGTAAACGGTCGTTTTGAGTTTTAATCTTTTTATGTTCTTCTACTAACGCTTCATATTTTTCTGCTATCGCTTTAAGAGCCTCATAATCGCTTCGCGTAATCGAAATCTGATTCGATACACTTCGTGAAATATCACGGTTATTCATAAATCTATCAAAATAATTTTCAAATGTCATAGATCTCACATCTCCCATTTCATTTTCAAACATATACGTCATTTTTTTATTTTTTGAGGTTTAAACCCCATTTTTTTTATATGTAATAGTTCATTGTCAACTATCGATTGACAATATAATATATGTAAACTACATATATAAAGGTTACGTTTTTGAAAAATAAATGAAACCAAGCTAGAAGTATGCTGAAAGGGGTTAAAATGGGGATTTTATTTTTTTAAAAATCAGGAAATTGTAACTAATTTGTTTAAGTTTAGAAATTATGAAAATACATAAGAGTATTCAAGACTGTTGAAATTGAATCATATTATTCATTTGTTCTTTTTTGAGAAACTAAGCAAAATATGTAATAGATTGATATAAACAATTCTGGTAACCAATTTTTAAGAACGATAACAACAAACAAAGCTCCGATAACAGCAGATAAGAAAAATAAGGACTCATGGATGAATTCAAATGGTATTCCTTTAAAATTAAAAAATAGTAGAAATACAATTCGAAAGATGTTTAATATGTAAATACCTACAACTGAAACTGTTAATGTTTTTATTTTTCTCCATATAAAACTCTTTTTACTAAAAGACTCTTTTGATGAGGGTATAAATAGAATGATTCCAATCATAAAGCTAAAAATGTGAGCTGCGATACAATTTGTAGTAATAGCATAGCTTCCCTCAAAAGGGTGGTTAGGTATATAAATTGTAGGAAATATATTATGATCCGCATAGATAATTACTTCTGAATTCAGATTAAAAAATAAATTTAGGAAAAATGATATCTGTATAGATGTAAGTTCATATATCCAATAATTAAGACTAAGTCTTAGAAAATAATAAATGAAAATAGCCAATAATGGACTACCAATAATTAAATAAATAAGTTGAAGATTTGAAAATTTGTATGTTTTTTCATTCAACTGGAGTGTTGGTCTAGAATGGTACAACTGTTTATTTTGGTTTTCTTTCATTTTTCGTCATATAGTTGTATTGAAATTCAGTTTAAATTACTATCATTTAAAAAAAGGAAATAAAAATAATTTTAGTTATTAATCCTATTTTTTTTTTATAGCTAAATGATACTTATATATAATAAATATAGAAAATGAAACAAATAAGCCAAGAAATAAGAATGGCTCAAAACCAGGAACTTCGACATCTGCAAACGCATTTTCCCAAGAAGTTTTAATACTATTGCCAATTTGTTGAAATATTGATTCAAAAAAATTGTTTAACGCATTGCTAATGGCATCTGTTATTCGTTGACCTAATTCTTCAAGTACAGGTGAAGAAAAAGAAAGCGAGCCAAGAATTTCCGGTAAAACATATATAATATAGATCGGTATAAGAATTGCAAGTAGGAGGATGATACCAAATATAGCAGCACAACCTTTCAATGCTGCATTCGCAAAATCTGAATTAAAAGATACAGCCCATATTAAACCAACAATTATCATATATAAAATAAAAAATCCCATAAATATCATAAAATAAGTATTTAATGGTAAATGGTAACCCCCCACGAATATAAATGATGCTACTAAATCAACAACAGCAACAATAATAAAAAATGCTAACACTTTATAACCCGTACTAAGGTCTCTAAAGCGAATTTTTCCTGTTTTATCTGATGGTTTGGATGTGGTACCTAAAGCATCGCTTAAGTTTTCTTGAGATTCTCGCGATGAAAATGGTGAGTATGGTGTTAGTAAACTACCACAATGCATACAGTATTTATGACTTTTTTTAGTTAGCTTTCTGCAATTATTACAAATTACTTCATCTTCAGACATAAATAATCACATAAATTATTTCTTTCAAATAATAAGGATTTCAATTCTATTTTCATTAAAGGATAAACCAATCTTTATTAATTTAATTTAATATAAAAATATTTATGTTGAATCCGAATTTTATTAATATTTATTCTAAGTTTGAGGATGTAGGTTTTAGATATCTGGATATCTATTATAATTAGATTAAAGCAAAACAGGTTAATGAATAATAGAAAGAGATATAAATTATTAGTAGGATTAGTTATTTTAAATGTTTTAATAACAATAATATCATTTATAATTAGTCTTATTCTAATTTCATGGATAAAACAATTAATATCTCTAAATCAACTAGTTTTAATGGGCTTGTATTTATTTTTAGCATTGTTTGAGCCTATAAGAACGTTAATAATGTTCATATCTGGAATAATTAGTCTAAGAAGTAAAATAATTGATAGAAAATTTAAAGTCCCAATAATAACAGCCTTGCTTTTTGGAATTGGTTTTAATATAATTTTTTTAATTAGGTTTTATGGTTTTGCTTGTTTTGCTCCAGTATATAGTTTCTCATGTATGATTTTTATTTATATTTCGTTTGTGTTGATTATCATTCAAAATCATGAAAAAATCTGATAAAATCAAATTAATAGAGCCAATCCTAAAAAAATTAACCAAATTATCACCCATAAAAAAGATACAAATATGTAGATCAAAGAACCAATGCTTGTTTTTTGTTTCTCCTTTTTGATATTTACAAGAATAATTACTAGTATAACACTCAAAAACATTAATTGTGCAGGTTGAATTACACGCCAAAATATTAAGAATATACTTACAATTGAGAATCCAGATGTTGTTTCTATACTTTGAAACCAATTTGAAACCATCATTGAAAAATATTCTGGAAAAATTATATAAGGTATACAGATTACCAAAAAAGGTAAAAAATAAAAAATCAAATCTCTTCCTTTAATTTTCTTTATAAGAATAAAAATAAACGGAATTATAATCAGGGTTATTTTAAACGTACAAAGAGTAAAAAAAATTCCTGATAAAAGCTTATTATTCTTCTCTAATTTAATATATGATTCATATAAGAATAATTGAATTATCCAATTCGTATTATTTAAATACATGTCAGCAAAATATCCAATACCAGAAAAGAGAAGGAAAAAGAGTAGGTCTCTTCTATTTTCGATTATTTTGCTGATATTAATAACGATATAAATCGTAGCAATGACTCTTAACAGATCCCAAAGGTAGATTGAAATATCTTGAGGGATAATGTAAAAGGGGTAAAAGATAAAATACCAAAAATAGAGGTATATTGCTCTTTCATTAATTACAGGATTATATTCATAATAATGAATGATCCCGTTATACATTAAATCGTAATTGGTTTTAAAATTTAGATCTCTATTTCTCATTAACAAATCAATGATAAACAATCCAGGGGATTCTTCTTGAAAAAATGAAAAGGTAATTCTAAGAGCAACTAGAACTGCAGTAATGAAGATGATGATAAGAATATATATTAAAATGTATGACTCTTTTTTTTCTTTACTTAAAAGCAATTCATTTGATTTCAAGGTTAATCTTCAAATCTTTTGTTCTTAAATAATGGTTTTTTAGTTATTTATAATCTGCTTATTTTTTTTCAAATAATATTTTATTACTTCTCTGTGTAGGACAAAAAAAACTAATACTGATATAAATAGATAGATACAGATAGAAATTAGATAATAAATATTGAGAAACACTAATATTACTAATCTAAGTACAACAATGAAATTAATAACCAATGAGATAAGTAGCAGGAGAATTATTAGTTTTTTTGAAACAGAATCATCATTTCTCTTGGATATATCGTATAGATCAAGAGAGTAGATAAAAATCAATATTGCTATACTCCAAAAGAAAAAAGGTAAATCTACTTGACTATCTGCGAAACTGACGAATAGGATTATGAGCCAACATAATAAATAACTCACTGAAAGTGCAAATAATGGATAATAAACTTCTTTTTTTTGCTGAATTACTCTTACAATTATCTTATTGGATCTCATTGTTGTAATTAGTAAGTTTAGATTTTAAAATTTAGCCATTGACTTTGAAAACACAGAATTAAGAAAGTATTTTTTTATAATTCATATAAAGACTAATAAAAAATATAGTTTTATGGTTTAAATGCCACTTCATCGAAACAACAATAAAAATCGTGGTTTTTTTTAAAACGTGATCGAATAAGTAGGTAATGGAAGAGGACAAAAAAATAATAATTGCTTTTAATTTTGAGTTAAGTAAGATTTTCAATCTTTTTGATGGCTTTCCTGAAGATTTACAAAATTATACTTGGCTATGTACAATTTGTAAAAAACCGCTCTTTTATAATCAGAGTTTAGGTTGTTTTTTACATAAGGGTAATAGGAACTATTGTTTTGAGCCAGAAACTATAGAACATAAGACCATGAAAGCTTTTTGGTATTTAATGGTCCCGAAATTCAATAGAGTTTCTGTAAGAAAATTGGAACATAAGATTGGAGACCAAGTAGCCGATGTATATTTTGAATTAAGTAATGGAATGAAAATTGTAATTGAATGTCAAAACTCTCAGATAAGCAAAAGAAAATTAATGGAACGTACAAAAAATTATACATCTAAAGGTATTTATGTTCTATGGATATTTAATGGGCATGGAACATGCGTTTCTGACAAAAAAAATCCTCAGAACTACGATGAGATAGGAGTATTAGGGATGGAAAAACGAGTTCATTCTTTATATGGGGGTAGAATATATTATTTGAATGTATCGGGAAGAAAAATAATTAATTCACCATATACTCTTCATTTTTCACCCTTTTTTAAGCATAAAAACTCTGATTATAATTATATGGGATATGATAAATATTATAAAGATAAGCGAAGTGTTACTCTTGGTAGAATACCCAACTATAAAATTTTATGCATAGAATCTAAGGGTTACAAATTAGCTCGATTCACAGATAAGCATCTAAGTACTTTATGTACTGAAGAGATTATATCTTGTATTAAGGAAATCTGTCAAAAAAGTTTATTAAATGGAAAAGAATATCATGATAAAATTGAAATCCCTCTAAAATCAATAATCTCACATATAAAAGCTAAGTATGGAACTCATTTACCTCATCTATTGCTAAATAAGTCATCTAAAATCAAAAAAGTGAATATTGAAAAATTATTTGATGAAAATTATGATATTAAAAATATAATAACAATCCAAATTTCTGATTATCTTTAAAAAAAATATAGAAAAAAAATATGTTTTAAGGCAATTTTTTCTCTCGAATAATTATATATACGATTCCTACAAGGATTAAAACACCTGAGATCAACGATGTTACTGCTATGGTTAAGTTATTAGTTATTTGATTAATGAAAATCCCTAATAGTGCCCAGATTATTACAAAACTGTAAATGTAATCCTTCCGTAATAAAAGCATAGCAAAAGTTATGAGCACAGCCACAATTATTACTATAATTGTTAAGATTTCTGCTAATAATCCAAAACTACTCACTCCAAGAACTACTAAAACTGCAGTGACATTAGCTATTGTTGCAACAGTTATCCAACCTAGATATATGCTGAATGGTATATTTACAGCAATCTTTTCCATTTTAGAGGCATCTGATTTTCCGATATTTAGTTTAGTATAGATAAATAATAAAGAGATTAATAGAACTATCATAAAAACTAGAGATAAAGGAACCAGTTTATAATGCCATACAACAATCCATAACACGTTAGCTAAACTCCCGATAAAAAAGAAATATCCGATATTATCTAAGTATTTCATTTCAATTTTGTCACTTTTAAATATATCTCTCATTTGATAAATAGAGAATAGTCCTAAAAAGATATAAATGATACTCCAAATTGAAAAAGTAATTCCCGCGGGTACAAATAAGTTTGGGATCGCATCAGATAACTCTTGAGTAGTGCCAAGTCCAATTGGCAAAAGAACTGCAAGAAAATTAACAATTACAGTTGCAATAAATCCAATGAGATTTAAAATCTGTAAAAGTTCTTTCTTTGACATATAACAATTTAACTCTTTTTTGTTATTCAAATTTAATAATTTATAATTAAAGAGGTGATATCTACTAGATTTTATCCATTTATATTATTTATCTATTCTACTTTAATAGCATAAAAAAAATAAAGGAAATTAAAAATTTGAATAAGATTTTAATACCTCTAATTTATAAAATAAAGATTTGTAAATCCAACAGAAGGTTTTCAGATTAAGTCATTATTATGAAATTTTTTAAGTACGCTAAAGAAAATGTAAATTAAACAATAATAAAATTTAAAAAAAACTATAATGTGATTTTCAATAGTAAAGAAAACAATCGTGAAGATTATTTTTGTTATGGGGGTTGCATCGCTAATTCTAGTTTCGCTGCAAATGATAAAATTGATGAAAAAACACGTAGAATTTCTTTGATAATTGCTGGATTAATACTCTTTGTAATAATGTTTACTA
>CAYNEU010000068.1:0-9762 GCA_964396275.1 uncultured archaeon
AAACAGTAGCACACATAGAAGCAAATTTTTTGCTATTGAAATCAGTTTCTATATTTTCACTTATGAGTTCTCCATCTCTATAGGCAAAAATTATCCCATCTAGATTTCCCTTATTCTTAATTTCATTAAGGAATTGAAATACTTCATTATATTTATGCGAATTAGAATGATTCATATAATTCATAAATTTATATATTTCAGTTTCTTAAATATGGACAATTAAATAAAACTATTTAATTATTATAATATATATGGAAAAAGCGAATTCTGAAATAAAATTAGTTGATTTAATAAGAAAATCGAATGAGGATTTTATTGAAAATGAATTACGTACTTTTTTAAAAATTCCCAGTAATACACTTAATCATAAAGGGATTATGAGAGCAAAAAATTTTCTCCTTTCTTATATCTCTGATTTTTCTGAAGAAATAAATGAATATGATGGTGAAATAAATCCTCTTATAATTGCTAAGGTACAAGGTAAAATCAGGGAATCTCTATTAATATATATGATGTATGATACTCAACCTATTAGTAAAGAAAATGAATGGATTAGCAACCCATTTGATGCAGAAATAAAAGTACTTCCTCCTCCGCTCGATAATTTAGGTAATTGTATTATAGCAAGGGGAGCTTATAATTCGAAAACACCATTATTATGTTTTTTGAATATTGTGAAAATTCTAAAAAGAGAAAAAAAACTTCCAATCTCCTTAATCCTTTTATTTGATGGTGATGAGGAAAAAGGTTCACCTTCGCTATTAACATTCCTCGAAGATAAGCATAATAAAGAAATATTTAATAGTTGTCTTGATGCTTTTTACCCCGCAACTAAACAAGATCTTAGTAAAAAATCCATTTTAAAATTAGGTTATAAAGGGATTTTATCAACAACAATTAAAATTTCATCCAGAAATAAAGAACCCCATTCTGCTTTTAGTGGAATGATCCCGAATCCCGCTGTGGATTTAGTTTCTTTGCTTAATACTATATATGCAAATAATAAATTTCAGATTAATAGTCTAAAAAACGCATATAAAGTTACACCTGACGAGGAATACATCATTGGAATTCTTATGAAAGAACTTGATATTGAAAAAATAAAGAAAAAGGCAGGTATTGAACAAACAATTGAAAAAAGTCCTGAAAAAGCATTTATTAACTATTTATATAAGCCTACCTTTAATATTTCTACTTTAAAGTCAGGATTTATGGAAGAAGGGACAAAAAATTATGTTCCTAATCAAGCCATTTGCAATTTAGATATTAGATTCGCTCATGACGCTACAATTGAAGAAATTTTTAAAGAAATAAAAGAAAAAGTCGAAAAATTTTCCGAAAGGACTAATTCTCAAATTGAAATAATTAAAAATATAGGGTATGAGAGTTCTCGAGTAAGCAAAGACTCAGTTTTAGTTAAAAGTCTTATAGAAAGTGCTAAAATTTTAAAAGTCTCTACTGAATTATGGCCTTTAAGCGCAGCAGCAGCCCCCTTAAGTAAAATTCAAAGAGATTTAGGAGTGAATTTTATTACTGGAGGTTTAGGTATTGGTGGATTTGCCCATTCTGCAAATGAGTTTATACAGTTAGACTCAATAATTAATACAAGATTATCATATTATTATTTTCTACGAGAATATTCTAAGTTGTAATTAGAAAAATTAAGATTTAATCAAATAAACCCGCAAAACCCCTAGTTCTTGGTTTAATAGCATTTTCTGAACATAACTCTGCACAACAGAAACAAGAAATGCATTTCTTTCTTAGAAATATTGGAAAACTATTTTCTTCAAATTCTATTGCCTCTGAAGCACAATTTTGAGCACATTCGCCACATTGTACGCACCTAGATTTAATTAATTCAGGAATCTTTTTGATTATTTTATATCCTATATGCCCTGACATATAAGCGATAAAACTTGTAAAAGTATTTCCTGGTACATTAAACTTAGGAGTTTGCTTTTTAGCCTTCTCAAGAGACATTCCTACAATATCAATATTTTCTAAATTTCCAATGCCAAGGTTACGTTCTATTGCATTTCTCACATGAGGAACGTTTTTAACTTTTAATTTCCCAATTTCTAGTGCTATTAAATCTAACGCTACTTCATCCGTCCCTGCAAGAATTAAATCCCATTTCTTCATTGTTCCTCCACCTGGTCCCATCCTACCTTCCATAATTTCTTGTAGATCGTACACTATTAATCTATTTGGTTTGTTCTTTACTATCCATGAAAAATTATCTGCAAGAACTTTCCCAAATTGGTCAGCTGTTTTTCCAAATAGATGATAATGAGCTTTTAAACCTCCAGGGATAATTCCCCAATAATTTTTAATTGCTCCTGTCATTGTTGCTTCTAAATGAGATTTTAACCGTGGAAGGTTGATCAATATGTCACAATCTTTAACCGCCTTGGCAACATGAATTTCTTTTAGTCTTAGAGCATCATCAATTTCTTCAATTAAAGGTGTACTACTTTCAAAATCTATAAAATTTATGCCATATGTCTCACAAATTTCATAAATACCAATTTCTTTAGCAACATCAGAACCTAATTTTTGGGATTGACCTGGGGAGTCTCCTAAGTAGACATTATTCATTGACACTCCTTTATCTTTTAGATAAGAAATAACTCCTTCAACAAAACCTGGTTGAGTACATGCTTCTTTCTTTGATGTAAGTAAATTCGGTTTTAAAAGAATGTTTTTAGCGCTTGAAAAATCAAATTGCATATTATCTTCAATTAATTTAATAGCTCCAACTACAGCTTTAGGTATAGATTCATAATCATTTACATTTACAATACTAACTCTAGTAGACATAATAAAAATTGATAAAATTTTTTTCTTTATTGAAATTTTTTTCTTCTTATAAATCATGAAAAATATTTTAAATTTGAGTTTATTAGGTATCTAAAATAAATATTTTTAAGAATCTAATCTATTATAATTATTAAAAAAGATACATCGATCAATTTTTTTCAAATAAAAAAAATTTTAGTGTTTGAAAATATTTTTACATTTTATTGTAAGGTTAATAATCAAACAGATATAAAGCTTGGCTGAAGAAAATGGCTGACGCAATGTTTAAAATCGTGTTTTTTGGAGATGGAGGGGTTGGGAAAACCACATTAATAAACCGATATCTTACTGGTGTCTTTAAGAGCGATTCAGTAATAACAATTGGTGTTGACTTTCATGTAAAAAAGGTTGAAATTGGGGATAAACGAGTTAGTTTACAAATTTGGGATTTTGCAGGGGAAGATAGATTTAGATTTCTTATGCCAAGTTATGTTGTTGGCGCTTCTGGAGGAATCTTTATGTTTGATATAACAAGATATACTAGCCTTAGAAATTTTAATGATTGGATGGAAATTTTTAAAAAAGGCTATAGAGGGGATACCGACCAAATGCCTGTCTTGATGGTAGGAAGTAAATTAGATCTTGAATATAAAAGAGCCGTTTCCAGAGAGGATGCATTTGAATTGGCTAAAGAACACAATCTCTTTGGGTATCTCGAATGTTCTGCAAAGGATGGTCAAAATGTAGGAGATATCTTTCAAGAAATCAGCCATCTGATGATGATCAGGGCAGGATTATTGTAAAAGACTTATAAGTGAGATTCTATTTTTTTTTAAATACATCATCTAACTTGTTTATTACTATATCGGGGAGTAAATTTCTATCAGACAAATTTGAATTTTTAGAATCATTCTTTAATTCCTCAATCATTTCCATGCTTGTAACCCCAGTTAAAACCATTATAGTTTTAATACCGGCTCGATTACCCGCTAAAATATCAGTATTCAATCGATCTCCAAAAATACATGTATGCTCGGCGGATATTTGAGTATCACTTAATATCATATTAATACCAAACTTTTCAGGTTTACCAAAAATTCTGATTGGTTCTTTACCTGTACAAGTCATCAAAGCGTTCACCATTACACCAGCTCCTGGTTTTAATCCTCGAGCAACAGGTAATGTAGAATCTGCATTTGTTGCATAAAATTTAGCACCACCTTCCAGAATACATTTTTGAGCAATTGCTAAATTACTATATTTAAAATCTCTATCGAGCCCCACAATTACAAAATCTATATCTTTATAATCTTTTGGCTTAGTTACAATTGTATGACCCAAAGATTGTAGTTCCTCTCTTAATCCTTTTTCTCCAATCACAAAAATTTTAGCATTTTTCTTTATTTTTGTAATTTCAACAGAAGTGATTGAAGCACTAGTATAAAAATCAGTGATTTCACTTTTTATATTAAAATTTCTTAATTTCTCAACATAAGTTTGTCTTGTTGCTGTTGAATTATTAGAATTATATACTACCTTAATAGAATTGGCTTTAAACTCTCTTATAATATTATCGGCATTAGGGATTAATGTATCTCCCCGATAAATTACTCCATCTAGATCAAATATCGCTAATTTAATATCTTTTAAATCGTCGATTAACTCATGCATAGTATTATTACCAACCAACTGGTAATCCTAATAAAAGTATTAATATTTGAATTCCAATAGGAATAAAGATTGGATTCAAAATGTTATCAGCTGTGTATACTGGAAAATAATCCGTTAGAAAGAAAATTACTGCTCCAATAATCGCATATACTGGTCCTACAAGTATCAATCCAATTATGTATGCTAGAATTGTTCCCGCAAGAAAACCTTCCACTGATTTAGTGTCTCTGCTCCTTACTGTAACCTTGCGTTTTCCATATCTTCTACCGACTAATGCCGCGGCTGCATCTGAAAGGCATGCAATAAGGGCTCCTGTAAAAAATGCTAAAATATTGAGAAATCCTACCATATAGAGCATATAAGAAAAGATAAATCCTGTAATAATGTAAATTTGTGGGCCCATAGCGTTTATCTCTTTATTTCTTAACATTGATTTTGTCAAAAAATTAAACATTGAGTATTCTGGACTCCATATTATCCTAATTAAATCAGAAATTATAGCAAAAATTAACGCTCCAATCAAAGCCATCATTGTAAGATCAATTACAGCTTGAAACATTCCTGGAGTATATGGAAACAAAGAAATTGGACCCCATATTAATTCATAGGCAGGTTGAATTTGTCTTATTAAAACAATTACACTGTCACTAATTATAAGAGTAACTGGATAGAGAGCAAGAAACCCAAAATATGCTATAACAAGAAGAAAACCCATTAAATGAAAACTTTTTCTAACTAACTCCATTTTAAATGTAATTTCTGTTCGATAAGGGTCTTCTTTTGTCATTCTATCAATATATCTTCTTAAAACTGGTTTCTTCCCCTTCTTTAAGGCTTGTTCTTCAATTTCGGATTCGTTTTTGTTTACTTCTTTTTTAACTAATGCGAAAAAAGTAAAACTTACTAATAATATAATCCCTATCCACCACACCATAAATCCATTATATGGATAAGGGAAAAATCTTATAATAGAATTATAATATCCAAAAATTAAGAAACAAAAACCACATATAATTGTGGTAATTCCACCATACTTGTTTTTTGCTTTAATTCCCTTTCGACCAATATAAAACATTAAAAGGGTAAGAGTAAAAAAGGAAAGTGATAACGTAACATTATAAATATTATCAACAACTGTCCAATAGTCCATAATCAATCCTATAAAGAATTGTATTAATTATTGAAATAATTTATAATTTTATAATTAGTTTAGCTTTAATAATGTATACACATAAAAGTGATTTTTTTAAAGCATTATCAAAAGAGCCAACAACCCACGTTCCACTATATTGTACTGGATATCCTGAATTAGAGTTCATAGATAATTATGTTAACAAATATAGATTAAAAGTTAACAGAAACGACATGGAATTAAATCAAAAAAATTATGACATTATAGAACAAATGGGATTTGATGGGATATCATTGTGGGATTTTCGTCGAGGCGAAGGAGGCTATACTCTGAATGATCAAAGAAGAGTAGATGGATGGGGACGAATATATAAAGGAGAGTGGTATTTATGGGATGGAGTTTTTAAGAATGAAAGAATACTACAAGAATGGGAACATTTAACACTTCCGCCTAACGAAACATTAATGATTTTAAAAGATTTCTTAAGGAAGGCAAGCAAAAATTTAGATTATATAATCTCTTTACCTGGTTTATTTGAAAAGACTTGGCAATCCATGGGTTTTTATTATTTTGCTACATGCTTAAGAAAGAATATTGAATTTGTGAAAATTGTAATCTCATTCTTCTCAAAATATATTAAAAAATTAATTGATATTCTTCAAAACGTTGGAACTCAATTATTTCTTGTGGCAGATGACTATGGATACAGAAATAGAACATTCATTCCTAAAAATATATGGAAGGAATTATTCTTTAAAGAATATAGAGAGATTATAAATCTAATCCATAGGAGAAATCATAAAATAATTATTCATTCTGATGGATATATCTCAGATATGATTGAAATTTTCATTGAGTTAGGATTTGATGGTGTTCAAAGTTTAGAGCCTAATGCGGGAGTCGATATATTTTCCCTCTTTGAAAAATTCAAAAATAAAATATGTTTTATAGGTAATTTAGATATGTCTTTACTCACATTTGGTACACCAAAACAAGTAAGACACTATATTATTAAAATGATTACTATAGCAAGAAAATATAATTGCTCCTTGGTGGTTTCGCCTTCGCATCAAATTACTTCAAAATGTAAAGTAGAAAATATTAATACAATGATAAAAACAACTAAAATATTTAAATAATAATTTTGATAATTACTACAAGGACATACTTTATAAAAATAATAACAGTGCTTAAGGAGTACTTTACAAAAATTTCTAAAGTTAATTAATAAAGAAATAATAATATAATTTATTAGAAAGTTCGAAATAAAAAAAAATAAATATAATTAAAATAAGTTAATTATATCTATTATAGTAAGATTATATTACAAATCTTATCCGGAAAAAATATCCTATATCTAAATTACCAAAAAAATGACTTCTATGGAATCGACTACTGAAAATCTTGATGATATATTGAAAAAACTCCTTGCAGCTATCCCAGAGGTAAAATCTGCTGCTATCGTCTCCGCTGAGGGCTTACCAATTGCTTCTGCGCTTCCCCAAGGTGTCGACGAAACAAGGATTGCTGCTATGACTGCCGCACTTCTCTCACTTGCCGAAAGAGCAGTTATCGAGATGGAAAAGGGGGAATTCGATCAGCTGTATATTCGTGGTGATCAAGGCTATTTATTAGTTCTACAAGCGGGCCCTAATGCCGTATTAACTGTTTCCACAACTAAAGATGTAAGATTAGGATTAATATTTTTAGATTGCAAGCGAACTTGTGAAAAAATCGCGAAATTAATTTAATCCTCTTCAATGATTGTTTCATTTATTACGTCGTAATAAAGATAAATATATGAGTGTTTTAACACTTCACATTTTTTAAGCGTTAAAGCTTTGATATTGAATAAATCATCATCAGTTTGGGGAGGTATTCCATCTATTGACGTAGGAGTATCCTTTCCACCAATTAAACAGGGTGCTATTACCAGTGAAATATGATCTATAAGTTTTTTTTTAAGAAATAAAGAGTTCAATGTCCTCCTGATTGAATTGATAACTTTTCAATTTGATAGTCTTGTTTTAATTTTACAAATAAATCTAGAATATTAATCTCATTTGGATAAAAAATAATATTCAATTCTTTTTCTTTTGTAAATTCGAATGCTGGGTGATTTTTGTTGTTTGTAACAATATAAACAGATTTAAACGAATTTATTCGATAATTGACACCCTTTTTTGTAAGATGTGGTTTGCGATCGATTATAATCATGTTAACATCCTTATGACTGTCAGCTTTTTCTTTTAAGTTTACGCCAATTTTAGCTAAAACTTTTCCACTGATTAAAGCGTCTCTATCAGTTTTATATAAAAGGTCATAGTATTGAAAATTTCCTTCTTTTAATCCTTTAATTTTAGGAAAATCTTTTTCTTGATCTCGTTCATCGACAACTCCCGTAGAAATTTTTCCATCTAACGACTGCATTAGAAAAAGAGTCGTTTCAGGTCGATTCTTCTCCATTGATTTCTCACTGCTTATATTCTTTTAATAATTTAATAACAATTAAGTATATTAATAAAATCATAGTCAATTGATTTATTAATAGCTTATAATTAAATTAATTTGGAGTGGGTTAAAATCCAAGATAAAAGAAGTCCATTTTTTATAAATATTGAAAATACTCCCAAATTCACGCAGATGGAAGGATTAGAAACAACAATTCTTACTGGACTCTCCGGTGAGAAAATGACCATGGTCCTTAATGCCACATTACCAGGTCACACAGTTCCTATGCATTCTCATAAGCATGAGCAAATAGGCATGGTTTATGGGGGACAAGCAAAACTTCGAATTGGAGGAGAAGAGCGAATTGCGAAAAAAGGAGATTTTTTTCAAATTCCATCTAACACTCCCCACGGAGATACATGTATTGGTGATAAACCATTTATAATGCTTGATATTTTCTGCCCTTTAAGAAAGGATTTTTTAAAGAAGCTAAAGACTAAATTTAATAAAAAAAAAAATGAAGATTTAAGTTAAGTTTTTATTTTTCTTTTACCCTTTTATTTGCTTTGCCAATTTCATTAGTACTGGGAGGATTTTAACTACTTCCATTGCAGAAGTGCTTTTAACGAGTTTAAAAATACCTGGTTTCGCAATTCTCCACATAGCTATCATTTCTGTTAATTGTTCTTCAGTTTCAGCTTCTATTATGGTTATACCCCAATAGTCAGAAGTGCTAACATACCAAGCAATTTCTTTTGTACCTGCTACTGGCCACAATTTTTTACTTATTATCATTTGGGCAACCCCTGCTAATTCTGATGGATCAAAATCTGGATTAAGTTCCCAATATGTGATAAAAATCATTTTATAACCTTCTTTATATTTTTAATATTGGATTTGTTTATGCATAGTCTTTTACTATACATTAATGTCTAATATTCATAGGAAATATTTAACGATTTCTAAAACATTTTGAGCTATCAAGAATGAAAAAAATAAGCATATTCAAAATCTATCTGGAAAAAAATTCAAAGCATTTTCAATTGCGTCTCTAAGTTTACTTTTCTCTACTTCTGGACCTACTTCAATCATTTCACCATTAACATAGATTCTTCTCTCAATGCCATATTGTTGTAAGATTTTTTGATCAACTGCTGAAAATTCGTTAAGAATAACATCTTTTCCGTATTCTGAGACTACTTCTCGAACTCTATTTGCTTCAACGTCACTAGTTAAACAAAATCTATTCCAAAACAAATCTATGACAATTTTTCCCTTAATAGGTTTAAAACTATAATTTTCTTCTCGGAATTGAGGAGGTTCAGTATTTAGATCAAATTGCTTCCAAAGAATTGCTTCTTCACCATGTTTTTCAGCAACTTTAAATCCTAATTTTAAAAAATAGTCTGCTGGCATAAACCAGAAATCCCAAAAATACCCAATAGTTACAATTCCTTTACGGTCTTGGCTTTTAGCTTCTTCTTCTGCAGCTTTTATTAATTTTCTCCCTACTCCTTTTTTCGAAAATTTAGATTGTGAAACTAAACAAGGGAATACCATCAAATCTCTACCTTGAATATTCCAAGGATTTATTTCAATTGGCATAATATATAGAAATCCTGCATGAGTACCATCTAAAAGAGCAACTTTAACTCTCAAGCCATTTTTTTTCATACTCCTAAGCCAGGATATGCGGCGTGGACAAG
>CAYNEU010000069.1:0-1796 GCA_964396275.1 uncultured archaeon
AAGTCATATTCTTGAGCCATTTCAAGGAGATAATCAAATCTGTGATTAAAAGGATTTTCCATCTCGTTTTCTAAGATCCAAGAGGCTAAAAAAGTTCCACCTCTCGATACAACTCCCATCGTTCGAGGATGATCAACTAAATAATCTACAATTTCTTTTGTAACACCCACATGGATTGTAAAAAAATCAACACCTTCTTTTGCTTGTTCTTCTATAACATTGAACATATCATCTTCATCCATATGGATAATAGCTCCTTTTGTCTCTATAGCTCTTAGAGCAGATTGATAAATAGGAACTGTACCTATAGGTACTTTAAGTTCAGTAAGTATACGCTTTCTAATTGTCTGAACATTTGATTCTGTTATACCAGTACTTAAATCCATAACTGTATCTGCACCATATTTAACAGCTATTTTAGCTTTTTCAACTTCTTCATCAATATTGCAAACAGTTTTAGAAGAACCAACATTCGCGTTGATTTTTACTAATAATCCTTTCCCAATACCGATAGGAGGATTTAAATCCCTTCTATTTGATTTAGGTATAATAATTCTTCCTTTTTCTATCCCTCGCCTTATGAAATCAACATCAACTTGCTCATTTTTAGCAACAATCTCCATTTCTTTGGTAATATTTCCGTTCTTGGCTGTTTTCATTAATGTAGACAAGTCTTAGAACCTTCTCACAACATTTTTTTAATATATCTCTAAATGATAATCTATTATAAAGTAATAATGATAAAATTATATTATTTTGTTTTATTAATTAAAAGTTCTAACTAGCCTAAGTTCTCAAGAAATTAAAAAAAAAGTTATTTATTAGTTTATTATTCAGGAACCTTAAATCCAGCAATTCCAGCTGCTTCTTCAAATGTATACCAAACATCTACCGAGTATTCACAATTTTCAATATTAATAAATTCATAGAAATACTTTCTATAATAAGCTAAGGCTTGCTCAAGCTTTCCAGGTTTTACTTCGTGGATACTTTTCACTATTACACCATTTTCATTTGTTGTTACAGGTACACAAAGTTGTGCCGCAACATTTTCATCAGCCTTATATTTAGGTGCAATTTGAAGATATTTTTTTATAACCTCATTTTGCATATGGCTTGGATAGGTTATTGTTGAAATTATATATGGCATATTTAATACCTCTTTTACATTTCTTTATACTTCTGGTGCAGTCATGTTTAATATTTTATATCCCTCGTTAAAATCCAATATTATTTCACATTTGTATTTTAACCCTTCAATACCTGCGGCCAGGAATAAATTCTGTTTATTTACATTATACAATGCTTCTTTTTCTTTTCCTTTCATTACATCAGCCATGCTAATTGCTAAAATATTTCCATTCTCATCTGATAAAAACCCTATACGGACATTTGTTTCAACTGTTTTGTCAGGGGGATTGTCTTTTAGCCAATCTATATATCTCTTCGCTACTTTATTTCCTTGATCTGCTGGAAACCAAACTTTCGAAAAAAGTATTGTTATAATATTCACCTTTAATATTTTCTTAATAATTAGATTTCGGTGTAATTCAAGTTATGACGATTGATGATTTAAAGATTTACTTTTTTGTCAGATTTAGTAAAAAGTACATTAAAATGCAATTAAAAGCCGAGTAATCAGTCGTTAATTAATTTCTAACTATATCCAATTTTTAATTGTTTTAAAAGTTCAATTAAAGATTCGGTTAAATTATATTTCTTTAATTCATCAAACGGAACAAATTTGGCGTCTAGAGCATCATCAGCAGCTTTAGGAGGTTGATTTGAGTTTCCTT
>CAYNEU010000070.1:0-4782 GCA_964396275.1 uncultured archaeon
GCTCCAGTTTCAGTTCCCATATTCGTTATTGTTCCTCTTTCTGGAACAGTTAGAGTCTTTATTCCCGGACCTGTATATTCTAGAACTTTATTAACAGCTCCTTTCACCCCAATTCTTCTCAAGATTTCTAATATTACATCCTTCGCGGATACAAAATCAGGAAGCTTTCCTTTAAGATATACTTTTACAACTTGAGGCATTTTTAAACGGAATGATTCACCAGCCATAGCAGCAGCTACATCAAGTCCTCCTGCTCCAATTGCTATTGATCCAACACCCCCACCGGTGGGGGTATGACTGTCACTACCTAATAAAGTCTTACCTGGACGAGCAAAACGTTCCAAATGTAATTGATGACAAATTCCATTGCCAGGACGAGAAAAATACAATCCATATCTTGCAGCTATACTTTGAAGATATCTATGATCATCAGGATTTTTAAAATCATCCTGTAATGTATTATGATCCACATAGCTTACAGATAATTCAGTTTTAACACGTGAGATTCCCATTGCTTCAAATTGTAAATATGCCATTGTACCAGTAGCATCTTGAGTTAATGTTTGGTCAATTTTAATAGCTATATCAGTTCCTTTTTCTAACTTACCTTCAATTAAATGTTGCTCTAAGATTTTTTCAGTTAATGTCATTCCCATTTTCTTCAACTTAATTTGATATTTTTAGCATTTCTGGATAAAATAGATACTAAAGTAATTAAAATTAAAATATTCTTAAATTTTTCTTTTCAGTTTCACCCATTTTTATCCCCTTTTTGACATATTTTGACAACTTACTAATCGAGTAGGTTCAACTATTTAAATTTTCGATAATTTTCAAAATTAAATATTGCCTATTTGAATTATTGATAAAGATGAGAGAAGATTTAAAATCACTCACAAGAGAAGAATTATTGGATTATATCGAAGATCTTTCAAAAAATTGGCTTGCTATTGATGGTACATGGTTCCAGACAGTTGAACACGAATATGGACTTGATAAAGCTATAGAGTTAGATGTTAAACAATGGAAAAGATTTACCATTATTGAAGCTAAAAGAATCATGAATAGATTTAAAATTCCACAAAATGGGGGCATTCCAGCTCTTATAAAAGCTTTAAAATATAGAGTATATGCAAATATTAACAAACAAGAAGTTCTTGATGTTTCGGATAATAGATTTATTTTTAGAATGAATGATTGTCGTGTACAATCTGCTAGAAAAGGTAGAGGGCTTCCAGATTTTCCTTGTAAACAAGTTGGTGTTGTAGAATATGGATTATTTGCTAAAACAATAGATTCTCGAATAGAAACAAAATGCATCGCGTGTCCTCCAGGACCTCACCCTGAACATTATTGGTGTGCTTGGGAATTCACGTTAAAAAAGAATGCATGATGCTACTAAAAGAAATGGGTCATATTAAATTCATCAATTAGTATGTTGGAACTATCCATAAACGATGATCATTATAAAACTATAGTAAAGATACTGAAAAGCAGTAAATTTAAAAAGCCTCTAAAAAAATGATTATAGAAAGTTTAAAAGGATACCAATCCTAACACTATTATAACACGTAATTGAATTACTAGAACTGAAAATATTATTTTAATTCAAAAATTAATTTTAAAAGAAAATTAAAAAAGATGATGTTTTATGACCGAAGAAAATATTAGAGGCCAAATTAGTGCCAAAGAAGATGAGATTACTCGCATAGAAGAGGAAGCCAGCAAGGAAGAAGCTTCAGCAGAAAGCAAGGTTGAAATAGAATACAATCCAAAAATTGAAGCAGCTGAAGCAAAATTAAATCAAGAAGAAGTCTTACGAGATGAAGCAATTCAAAAAGCAGAAGAGTGGAATAATAAAAAGAAAGAAAAAATAGCAACTGCTAAAGAAGCTAATAAAACTCTTTCTCAATTAAAAAATGGAAAAGAAAAGGCTTTGAATATTAAGTTAAAAGAGATCGCTAATGACAAAAAAAGCAAGATTAAGGAAGTTCAAGGTGAAATAAAAAGTTTAAAGAAACAAATAGCTGCCATAGAAAAAGAGAAAGCTAAAGCTGCTGCTGCCGCTGCTGCCGCTGCTGAAGAATAAGTGTAATTATTATGAAGATTTAATCTTTTTCATTAATTTTTTTAATTTTTTATTAAAAATCAATTCAAATGACTTAAATTTGATAATTTTAACTGGTTTTAGGCCTTATGGAACTTACAAATCAAACTTAAGTAGTGAAATTGTCAAAAAGTTTTCTTTTCAAAACCAAAATTTTCAATTGAAAAGAGGAATAATACCAGTAAGTTGGAAACATAGTGTAAATTCTTATAAAAACTTATTATTAGAATTAAGATCTAAACCTGATTTAGTGGTTATGCTAGGTATTCATTCAAGTAAGAATTATTATCTCGAAAGATTTGGCTGGAATTTTAAAATGGGTGAAGATATTGAAAAAAAATTCAAAATTGGCCCTATAAAAATTTGTCGTCATCTATGGATTAAAACCACTATAAATTTAGATAAAGTCTTTTCAGTTGTTAAAGATAAATCGAATTTTTATATCTCCAATTATGCTGGATCATATTTATGCAATTTTCTATTCTATTGGGCACTTTATCTTTCAAATAAAGAGTACCCTGTAATTTTCGTTCACATTCCTACTAACGGTACTTTAATTGAAAGTACTAAAAAGATTGAAAATATTTTAAAAGCTATTTTTAAAACGCATTTTAAAGAGGATTTATAAGTTTAATGGTAATTTTTGTCCTTTTTCATTGATGAGATCTTTCAAAATCTCAGGTTGGAACCGTAACTCCTCATAAAGCCAATTTAGTTGCCTCATCTTAGAGTTGTATATCTCTACTTCTTCTTCGAATAATTCCATTTTAAAATTACCAAAATTATAGTTTTACTATAAACCAAGAGATTGAATTACACATATTTATCTAAGTAATATCGAAATAATACCTTAAAAAATCGGATAAAAAAAGTAATTTTATAGAAATAATATAACTTATTTCTAAATATAATGTAATCTAAGGTCTTAAATATTTTTTTTGAATATTGTCAAGATCATACATGATACTTTCAATTGGCTCTCCATTTATTACTCTATGCAATTTGTTGATTAATTCTTCTGGGAACATATCAAATTGACCAATAGATTGTCGATAATCTTTAAATTCGTTGGTTAATTCATACATATCTGAGCTTCTTTTTAAATCAAATTCTCTTGTAACAATCTGTACAAAAGATTTAATTAGATCATTATAAAATTCATCTTCTAGTTGTCGAGCCGTGTAATCGACATCATATATTAAATGATCATATTTTTTATTTACTCTTTGAATCTCTTCTTCTCGTTTTGCGTTAATATCATCGATTTTAGGCCGTAATTCCTTTTTCTTTATTTCTAACTCCTTAAGTTTAGATTTTAACTGATCACTCATAATAGACTTTAATAAAGGACATTATTTAAAGAATTAGTTGAAGAAATATACCGTATTTTTAAATTAATAAAATCTTAATACGGCAATTCATTTAAAAATATAATTTATCAAATGATATGATAATTATATTTACTTAATTTTAATATGCCTAAAAAAATAGTTGTTCCAGAACCAGAAAGCGGTTTAAAATTTATTGACGTTCATTGCCATATGCCTTTTCATCGTCCCAAAAATGATCAATTACCAACAAATAAAGAACAATATTTAAGTTATTTCAAAATGGGGGGCCAATATTTAATAACAAGCACAATTGATATGCAAACATTGAATTTGACATTAGACTTTATGAAGAAATTTGAAAAAAATTTTGGTTTTACATGTGGATGGGCACCACAGACAGTTACATATACTCCTAAAAATAAATATAATTTAGAATGGAAAAAATGGATTGATTTTATTCAAAATAACATGGAACAATATCTAGGAATTGGTGAAATTGGTTTAGATTTTCATCATGCCAAAACTTTAGAGAAAAGAAACAATCAAATCGAAGTATTTAAAAAAATCATAGAAATAACAAGAGATCTTAACAAACCTTATATTTTACATGTTCGAAATGCTTCTGAGCATGAATTTGACAGACAAAATCCAAAACATAGATATAATAAAATAGATGGAGCAAATATAGAGATTCTTAATACATTGAAGGAATTTAAAATAGAGCCTCAGAGAGTTATGTGGCATTGTTTTTCAGGACCAGAAGATTATGGATCATCTTTACCAAATCAAGGATATATACTTTCTGTACCGAGTTCTGCCTATGGTTTTAATAGATGGCGTGAAGTAACAAAAAATACACCATTAGAATCGTTAGTTACTGAGACTGATTCTTATTATCAGCATCCCTATAAAAGAGAGCCAATAAATATACCTTCAAATGTAAGGTATTCCATTGCTGCTATTGCTTATTCTCATAATATACCTCAAAAACAAGTAAGTGAAGAAACAGTCAATAATGCTAAAAAATTTTTCAATTTAAACATTGATTAGAAACACCTAATAAATTTTTATTAGAATTGAATATTTTTTATTATGGTGAATTGATTGAAAATATTAGTTACATATTTCTCAAATACAGGTAATACAAAAAAAGTAGCAGAAAGTATTAAGGAAGGATTAAGAATGGAGGATGTTGTGTTAAAACCAATTAATGAAGTAGATCCCTCAAATTTAAGTAATTATGATTTAGTCTTTTTAGGTTCTGGAATTTATGCAAGTCGAGTTAACAAGGCACTTTTAGATTTGGTACGTTCTGCTACAGAATTACCTCAAAACTTCGCGTTT
>CAYNEU010000071.1:0-14541 GCA_964396275.1 uncultured archaeon
TCATCAAAGACAAATTAATAGACGAGATAATTAACCTCCAAGAAGGCATTTACGACATGATTTATGATCTGGACATTATAGCTGAAGAAATAACTATTCAATTAAAGGAGATGGGGTTAATATGGGATGCTATTCAAGAGCAATTTCAATTATTAGTATTAAATCTGATAATTAAAAATGCAATAGAAATGGGTTTTTTAGATATAGAAAGAGAGAAATTAATGGAAGGAATAGCGCAATCAAAAAAACTCTCGTTATCAGAAGAAGGAAAATTGATAAAAAAAGGTATTTTGGAAGGTTCTAATATAAATCTCAATTTTAATATGCTTACTTTAATCCCAGATTGATAAAATAATAATAGTATCCTGATGAAAAGAATATAACTTTTTTAAAAATTTTAAAATCGTTGGGGTTTTAATATTGAAAAGTAGATCCATCTTTAACTCTTTTAACAAAAATCCTAACGTATCTGAAAAATGTTTCAATCTCAGATAACTTTAGCAGTTATTATATCAGGAATCATTTTTTTTATGTCAGTAGGATCTCTAAACCAAGTAAAAGAATTTAAGATTAATCAGTATCTTAAATTAAAGCTTGAGGGTGGAAGGACTAATATCTATGTTAATAATCGATTATTTAGGCAGTGTATGTATCTGCTATTAAACATCCCAGTAGATAAGATTGAAGATTATGATGAGATTGAATCTATTGATGAAGCAGCAATAAAATTAAATAGGTCAATGGAAAGAGACCATCGTAAAGTTCCTCCTGAAACAGAGTTTTGGGGACACTGTTCAAATATACAAGCGTGGGTTGACAATAAGTATGATACAAGAATTCTACATCGAAATTTAGCTTTCCCTTTATTAAAAGCCCTGGTTGATGTTGGAGATCCTATTGCACGAAGTAAATTTAAAGAAGAAATAGCAATTAGATATGCTACTGGACACCCTACAGTCATTAGATTTTTAACACAAAACGGTTATTTACATTATTTAACAGAAGACGAATTTGAGAGTATGTTAATAGACATAGATTTTCCAAGTATCGATGAATACTCTAGAAAAATTATACCATTCTTAAGTAGTATTGGAGATCCTGAATCAATTAAACAGATAAAACAATATACTACTAAATTTATTAATAGATTTCGCTTTAAGTATAAATATCTTATATTATTAAAAGCTTTAGAGAAAATCCCAAATTCAAAAAGACAAACATTCGTTGAATTTATTTATAATAGTTATAAGAGATATAGAAGTTTTCCGTTATTAAAATTCTTAAATAAGGCTCAAATAAATTTTAATAATTTAGACCTTAAATTGGTTTCTTATAATGAGAATTTAGTGGGGATAATTTTAGATTCAAAAGTAAACTTAAAAAATAAAATGATCGAGAGCATAGAAGATATTAAAGGCTTAGAAGAATATTCAACGGAGATTCAAGAGTTAGACTTAGGAAACAATAGAATAGCAAATATAAAAGGACTTGAGAATTTTACGAACTTAAAAAAATTAAGTTTAAGAGATAATTATATTGAAAGAATTGAAGGTCTCGAAAACCTTGAGAATTTAGAATATTTAGATCTTTCAGGAAATATAAATATTGAAGAGATTCCTGATAAATTAAATAAAATTCCTAAACTAAAAACAGTAAAGTTAACGGGATGTAGAATTAGAAAATTTTCTGAATCAGTATCTCGATTTTTTTGGATGGGACAAAATTTTAGAAATTATACGGAATATTCTAAAGAAGATATTACATATTATGAGAATACTCATAGTTCAAAAGCAAGTAATAATGGAAGAATATACAAAAATTATATAAAATGGTTATTTAAACTAAGAGCAATAATGAAGCAATATAATTTTGACTATATAGATATTAATACTTTCGAAAAAAAAACGGGTATTAACGCTTTACATTCAGCAAATCCTACTAAGCCTTTTTTGAAATATCTTTTTGATAGAAATCAAATGAAAATAACTGATTTTTTTTAAGAATTATCTGATTTTTCGCCTAAATATCCTGTACCATGTGGATAACCGCCGATACCTGGTTTGACCATCGGAGCATGAAAATTTCCTTTAGCCCAAGGTACAGGAAATTTTTGGAAAATAGTTGATGCTACTAACGCGAATGTCTGTAGCACTATGTAAATAGCATAATTATTCCAAATTATAAGAAAGCCTAAACAGATTGCAATATTTGGGATGTGACAGACAAGAGTTTTAATAGTTATTGACTTTGGAGTGTCGTGTTCCGGACTAACATAGATATCCCAAAAGTAATCTTGGATGAAATATTGCCAAAAACCCATGGAAATGAAACTAAGTAAATATTTAACCCACCCATTAACTCCTACTATAGTCCAAAGATTATAGAACGAAAGAAGGAGCCCTCCAGTGCTAAATCCCCATATTATACCAAAAAAGATCTCTGAACCGAGATAATAATTACGGTTAAAAGTGAGTGTCATGCGTGACCATAGAATCCAGTAAGCGAGAAAAATGTAGATAAAGCAGAAAGCAAAGTAGATTATCCAATATGGATTTTTAAATTGTTTTGCAGTGAATATAGGTTGAGTAATTATCTGTTCTAGTGTACCAGAGGTAGCTATAACTATATTGCAGAAGGAAAAATAAATTAATGCGCGAATCCAAGCAGCACCCGGTTTCCAAACATCAATAGGAAGGCCTCTATATTTATTTATATAAACAACAACCATAATAACTCCGAATATGGCGATGAAGGTAATGTAGCTAAAAATAAATATGAAACTTACCATTCTTTTTTAAGTTCTCTCTACAAAAATTTTTTTTAATCTAAGAAAAATCCAGCATTTTCTCAATTGGTTTTATCGCACGCTTCGCAATTTTGGAAGGTACTTTAATCTCAAACGCTTTATCATCCAAATGTTCTAAAAGATATTTAATCAATTCGAGATTATGTTTTTTCATATTGTGACAAATCAATTTGTCTTTTGCCAAGTAAAAGTTTTTCTTTGGAAAATCTTGAGCCAAACGTTCTAAAAGTCCAACTTCTGTACCTATAATAAATTCATTTACCTTAGAAGAACTTTCTTTAGCATACCTATGCATTTGGGCAGTAGATCCCACATAATCTGCTAATTCTCTTACTTCTCTAATACACTCGGGATGAACAAGGAGTTCTGCTTTGGGATACTTTTCTTTTACTACTTTTATATCATCTACGGTAATTTGCGAATGAACATAACAATGTCCTTTTTCAGGCATTTTTATAGTCTTTACTTTTGATACTTGCTCAGTGTAATCTGCTAAGTTTGCATCTGGACCGAATAACACAGCATCACCATTAAATTCTTTATTTATTTTTTCAACTATTTTGACCGCATTTGAAGAAGTACAGCAAATATCAGATTCAGCTTTAACAGCAGCAGTTGAATTAACATATACTACTACTGGAAGACTAGGATGTTCTTTTTTAAATTGTTTAACCATTTCTGGAGTAAGAAAAGCTGCCATTGGACAACAAGACTCATAATTAGGAATTAACACATGTTTCCCCTGGTTAATAATTGAAGCGGTTTCTGCCATAAAATCTACACCCGCAAATATAATATATTCTGAGTCTGCCTTTTTTGCGGAACGAGATAATCCAAGTGAATCTCCTAAAAAATCAGCGATTTCTTGTATTTCTATTGGCTGATAATAATGAGCTAGAATAATAACGTGATTTTTTTTCTTTAAGGTTAGTATTTCTTCTTGTAATTGTTTTGTAGTCATATTATCATTTAATTAATTTCACATCTTCTATTATGTATAAAAATTTTAAATTAAAATAAGTTCTCTTGTTAATAAAAAATAATAATAAAAAGAATAATAAAGAAAATAAAAAAGAATTTCGGTTAAATATTAAAAATTTCTCTAAATTTGTTTTGATCTACAATATTTGCTGCTAAAATATTACTCATTGAGTTAATACCTGTTTCATGCCCTTGTTTGTCAAAACCTGCACAGAAATCACCGCATACATAAACATTCTTAAACTTATGAATAACCATTAGTTCAAATGTTAAAAGAAATACTTTTACATTAGTTACAACTCCAAAAACTCCTATTTTCACTTCTTTATGAGAGCTCCCTGCATTTTTAATAATTGTTTCTATTACTGATTCGAGATCTGTCTCGTCAAAAGAGCTAAGACTATTTGAATTTATTATCATGTTAAAATCATGATGCTCCTGAATCAATTCATTCAAGGGTGATATAAATTTTGCTCCATAAGTACCCTTTAAGCAATGAGGTCCAAAAAGATCCATCTCTCCTTTTTGGGTATCATCAGTTTGGTCATGCCAATCCCTTAAATGAATGCACTGATACTCTACTCCACTATTTTCATTTGAATTTGATTCAGATGCTTTATTCATCAAGTCTCGTATAAATTGATTCAATTTATCTCCTTCCCATAATCTTCTAGTCTCGTCATAATCAATATGAACTCTATGTCTGAAATGTTCTAAGATATGATGATATGATAGAGATCCACCAATCATTTCATTACTAGCATTCTGTTTCAACCATGATATAAATTGGTTAATATTTGCTTCACTTGTATCTCTATTCTGATTTAAAAAATACTCCATCCATTTATTTGAAACTTGTCCGTATCCTAATTTTAAATCATCTTCTGGTGCAGAGCGAATATTTAATTGTTCTATAAAATCATTCTGAACTGAACTAGTTATAATAATATTTAATATTTTATTTTCCAAATCTCTTTCGCCTCCTTTTCCTCATCTTCTCATCCAATTCATCTATATCAATATCTCTTTTCTTTCCGCTACGTGATTGCACTATCATCATTATGAAAATTATTACAATAATACTAATTGATGCTAGATTCACAAGTATTGAAATCCATCCGGGCATTTCAAAATCGGGAATTATAGAGGGCAATCCAACTTCAATAAAACCCCAAAAGCTTAATAAAAATTCTACAATGATTATTTTAGCAAAATATTCATCAATCATTTTACCTAGTTTTGATTTCAAGCCTTTTCCGATTTGGATCTTAGTTTTTGGTGTTAATGGATATATAAAATTATTTTTAAAAGCTTCAATGATTTTGAAATCCTCTTCATCACTTGTAGTTGATTCTGAGGGTTCTAAATTGTCAGTATATTCCACTGTTATTTTTCTTATAAAAATATTAGCAAAATCCTCAACAGAATAACCTTCATCAATTTGAAATGTACAATCTGCGTAGTAAATATACTTCGGCTCATCAATTTTTCTAAATTTATCTAAAGAATGTGTTGGGTTTGTTAAAATTTGCAGGAAATTTTTTGAATATGTGAAATCAGAAAACACTAAAGTATCTTTATCTCCTCGATCATCTTCAATATCTATAGTAATATTCTTTATTAAAGGGATAAAACTTGTTTGAACTCTATTTAACACCATTAAGAAACGGATTTGAGCCTGAGTTCGATCTTTTAAAATGATGTAAGGTAACTCTGGTGTTGAAGTTGTTATTTCTACGAAGTTGGAATCTTCAATCCTTTCATCCATTTCTGAGGTTGTAATATATAAGTTGAAACCCCAGGGGATATCCGGTAGTTTGAATATAGCGTTTCTTATACTACACCAATAAGCTTCATAATTTTGCTTTACACCTAAAATAAATTCCTTTTGGGCTTTTAACTTTGGCTCAAATTTCATAAAGGATGGAATGAATAGAGGCCCTAGTTCACGCATATTATAATCTATCTTTTGATCTGTTTTATCTGCTAACTCGATTTTCCTATTTTTTATTAAACGTTTTTTTATGATATTGTACAATTTATTCAGAGAATCTAGGTTTTCTGGACTATATTTAGCAATTTGTTTTAAATTATCTCCATAAATTTTCCGATATAACTCAGCATCATTAGTTTTTAAAAATTTTAACTGTTGGATAAAGTGCCATACACCGCCGAAATTACGTAGAATAACAATTTTGTCATATTTTGAAATAAAGACATATCGGTTATCGGGAGTTATTTTAATATTTCTAATGAAATCTAATCCCCTTATCTGAACTCTCCTTTCAGCAGTTTTTATATTCTCTTCATAATTATTCATGTAATAATGCATATCAATACTCCTTATCCACGTCAATTCATTTAAATCCCAGATTTTAATAGTATTGTCTTTACCTGCAGAAAGTAAATAATTATCATCAGTCTGAACATCGATTGATAAAACCGCTTCTGTATGACCAATAAGATCCTTTTTCTTATGATAATTATTTTGAATATCTTGTTCCCAAATAGTTATTTTTGAGTCATTAGATGAAGATATAATTATCTTACCATTTCTTATTACGCTTATATCTGTAATTGATCCATCATGTTCACCTATTAGAGTTGATTCAGTTCTAGTACTAAGATTCCATAAACTAATTTTTCCATCTTTAGAGCCTGTAATTATAAGCTCATCTTTAAGTTCTCTAATAATCATAAGTTTTGTTATCCATACATCATTTTTGCCAATAATTTCTGGATCTTCTATTACTCTAATCATCCCTAATTCATCGATAGAAAGTGTTAATTTTTTAAGTGTGTTATCATAAGTTTTTTCTTTCCAAGTAGTATGTATATTATTTAAAACATAATACAAATTAAGCAAATTTTTTTGATTTATATTATTTTGAATCTTAATATCAAAAATGGCATTAGGATATTTTTCAAGAGTTCCCATACCTCCAGAGAAGTTAATAGATTTATAATTCTCAAAATCCCATTTTTTTAAATCACGTGTACGTCTAAAACACCAAATATATATATCTCCTATTATGCTTCCAGCACATATAACCCACCATTTAATGTTCCCTAATTCGATTATAGCAGAATCAACACATAAAAGCCAATTTGTAATTTTTGTATATTGGTTATCTTTTTTTTCCGCTTGTAGTATAATTTCAGGTTTAGTTTCTCCTTCTAGAAGCTCATCGATATTCCAAACAACTACATATGGATTTGTGTTTTCTTCACATTCAGAGCAAGATATTAAGAATTTACCATCAGGACTAATTTCAATATCTCTTACTTCAAGTTTATGCTGCAACAATACAGACTCAATTACTTTTTTAGATATTTTCGCTTCACAAGAAGTCTGCTCATCAATAGATTTTTTAGAATTGCTATTTTTTAAAGAATGTGTTTCCATCTTTGTCACCGTTTATTAGATTAATTTCAAATAATTTTCATTTGATTTGTTATTATATGAAAGCAAACATATAAAAATTCTTACGCTTCATTATTAGTACCAATCAATGAATAGAATCAAAATTTCATTGTTTAATACTATTAGGTGATAATTATTGAAGAATTAAAAGAATATAATGGTGTTTTTTTAGTAGCATCAGAAGCAGAATTCCTTGAGGAAATTGAGAAATTAATAGCAGAGAAAATCCCTTGTCGTGAAAATAGGGATGAAAGTAAAGAGCAATATGCACAGCAGATGATGGCATACCAACCTGCTTCAACTCAAATGTCTGCCGAGACTATTCTAAATCAGCAAGCTCAAGCATTTAAAGCTCAAGCAGCAACACAGGAACAATTGGCACAGTTACCATTGGAACAGTTGGAAAATACCTATATAAGTCAATATATGGCGCAAATCAACCCAGCAATGAAGGCAAATCTTCAATCACAGCTTAATATGCTCATACCTATGTATGGAGAAAACCATCCATCTGTTCAGCAAATAAAATCCATGCTAGAGATGGACGAGGAGAAAGCGCAACAAAAAGGAAAAGCAATGGCATTGTTTATGCAGGAAAACTTTAAACTTCAAAAGATAAATAAACAAGAAACTCAAAGAATTCAGGATTTAATGTTTACTCAAATAACACTTGAAGAATTGGAAAAGGAAAGTATAAAATATTATGATTCAATGATTACTCCAGAATATCAAGAGCAATTGAAAAAAACTCTTGATGTTGGAATTGAACAATTGGGTGCTGCTGATCCAACTTTAGCAGGTTTGAAACCTTTATTGGGCATGACTGAAGAATCAGCTATCCAAGCCGCTAAACAACATGCTCAAACAGTCCATCAAAATATTCAAAATATTCTCACTCAATATGGAGTTCAAACACAAGCTCCACAAGAGTCGCAAGAAGGCAGAATTGAACAATATAAGCGAGAAATCTCTGAGAAACTAGTCGATGTAAGCCATTTTGGTTTCGCTTGTGACAATAAACACGTAATTGGGCTAAATTTAGTAATGAAAGAATTGGATCTTTTACCTGATACAATAGGAAATTTGACCAAATTGAGATTCATAAATCTTCAATGGAATAAAATTGATTCATTACCCGAAAGTTTTGGTAATCTAATAGAGTTGGAAGAATTAAATTTAAATGGATCTTGGTCAACCAATGACGATAAAGCAGTATATAATGCGATCACGGAACTTCCTCAGTCCTTTTGTAATTTGAAAAAACTTAAAAAATTTACATGCGAAAGTAATGGTTTAAGATCCCTTCCTGCTAATTTTGGAGAGTTAACTTCCCTTAAAAAAGTTAATTTAGGCACAAACCGGATAACTGAAATCCCAGAATCAATAGGAGAATTAACTAATTTAACTAATTTAGATCTTGGAAGTAATAGAATTTCAAATATTCCACCCTCCCTTTGTAAATTAGAAAAATTAGATGATTTGGTTCTTTCATACAATAATATCGGGTCAATTCCTGAATGCATTGACCAGTTAAAATTATTAACCAGACTTTTTTTACGTGGTAATAAAATAACATCGTTACCCGATTCTATCTCAAATTTAGAATCATTGGATGCTTTATGGCTTGCTGATAACGAGTTAAGCGAAATTCCGGAGCATATAACTAAATTGAATTTAAAAGACTTAAGTATAGGTAAGAATCAACTCAAAATTATTCCATATTTTATATATATAATGGAATCTTTAAAGGATCTAGATATTGCTGGTAATCCTTTCTCAGAGGAAGAACAAGCTATTGCAGAAAGAGATACTAATGCTATTTTAGAATATTGTCGTCAGCGAGCAAGTATAGCAGTTATGTTAATTCATAATGAAGTAGATGCAGAGGCTCATCGTATATCAGAATTATCTGAATTTTTAGAAGCTAAAAGTGAAATATTTGCTATTCTTCCTCCAATTGAATCTAACCTTAATGCTACTGATTTAGTTCTTTTTCTTGCCACAGCTGGCTCTATTAATTCTCCGGAGATGATTAAAATATTAAAAAATGCTAAGAATCAGGGTATTCAAGTAGTGCCTTTAAAGGGTTTGGATGTTAGTTGGGGCGACCTATCCAGTGTCGATCTTAGCCGTGAGTTAGGACATGAATTTACACCAGCTGATTTCGATGGTTTTTGTGAGGATATATATAGTTATATCCAACAATTAAAACGTTCACACAATATCTTTAAAGATAAAACTTCCATTCTTCTAAAAGAAGCGGCTGCTGAAGTAGGTGATCCTACTGGTTTTGGAACTTTTAAAGCTGAACTTGATCGCATTATTCATTTGCCAGAGATTAAAGAATTTTTTGAAAAGAACAAGGAATCTTTAACTGGAATATATAATAGCCTACAATCCGCTAAGATCGGAGGAGAAGGATTATTTCTTTCTCAACTTTCTGGCTTTTTCATGGGTTTTATGCAACAAAAGAAGGTTATGCAACAATATCTTGGAGGTGGACAACAATGAGCAAAGAATATATGGGTTTTATCCTTCCTACAGAAGAGATAGACGTTCTTAAGGATTTGGAACAAAATGTAGGCTCAAGTTGGAATTCTGATAATTTTCGAGTTGAAGACAACCATGTTACCCGGATTCAAGTAACTCGAGGGACGCTCACAAACTTACCAGAAAATATCGGAAATTGTAAAAAATTGAATACACTCCTCTTTTACGGTAATAAAATTGAAACTATACCAGATTCTATAGGGGATTTAACAAATTTGGAGTGGCTTTCGGCACAACAAAATAATCTTTACGAGCTCCCTTCTAGCTTAGCTAACTGTACCGCTTTGAAACAACTTGATTTGGGTGTAAATGAAATAAAAGAACTGCCAAGCTGGATTTCCAATCTTAAAAATTTAGAAAAATTGGATCTTCGTACTAATAAATTAAGGGAAATACCCGTGGAAATCGAAGCTTGTACAGCATTAACTGACCTTGATTTAAGTGATAATAGACTTACTAAAATTCCAGAAAATATGTATAATCTGAGTTCTTTAAAAACCTTCTCACTCAGACATAATAACATTGAAGAGATACCACCTAATATTGGACAACTTAAATCGCTTACATCTCTTGATCTAGGAGTAACTCGAATTTCTCAATTACCAAACTCTATTGGAGAACTTATGTCGCTTGAGAAGTTGGAGATTAGTTCAATGGGTTTGAGTATTTTACCTGATACAATAGGCAAATTATCAAATCTACAAACCCTTCTTGTGAAAGATAATAAACTTGAAGCCTTACCACAAAGCATTGGCAATTTAAAATCATTGAAAATCTTTCGTTTTGAGAATAATCAAATTAAACAAATTCCAGAATCAATTGGTAATTTACAAAACTTGAATTCTATAGATTTGGGAAACAATCAAATTGAAACTTTGCCTGAATCAATAGGTAATCTAGATAATGTGTTTGGACTAGATTTAAGTGGAAATAATATAGGCAGTTTACCAAATTCTTTTGCTCGTATGAAGGGATTAGAGCGTCTTAGCATTCAAGATTGTAAAATAACTAATTTACCGGAAAACTTTGGTGATCTAGAGAAACTATCTTCTCTTGATATTAGAAATACTCCCTTAACAGCACTTCCTGAATCAATTGGTTCATTGAAAGATATGTTGTATTTGGTCGTATCGAATGGAAAAATGAAAACATTACCTTCAAGTATTGGAAAGTTAGAGAAATTAAAAGAATTACATTTAGAGGGTAATGAAATTGAAAGATTACCAACCGAAATTGGAGATTTAAAAAAATTGGAGAAATTAATTTTAAGTAAGAATCAATTAATAAGTCTACCTCCTGCTATTTGTAATTTAATTTCCTTAACTACTTTAAACGTGGATGAAAATGTTTTAGTTTCATTGCCTGATTGTCTTGATAAGATGGCTTCACTTATGAATATTAGTGCACGTAAAAATAGTTTTACTTCTTTACCAGAATCAATTGGAAGATGCGAAAAATTAGAATCCATAGATTTAAATGAAAACAATCTTGAGAGTTTACCAAAAAGTCTGGGAAATTCTAAGATTAAATATCTATATTTAAATAAGAATAAATTTGATGCACTGCCATATGTTCTTTGGCCGCTTAAGACTCTTGAAACATTTGAGTTTGAAGAAAATCCGTTATCAGATGAAGAAAAACTGATAGTTAAACGTGATTTAGACACCTTACGAGATTATCTCAAACAAAGAGCTAGTATGGCTATTTTTATTTCTCATGCAGTTATTGATTATGAACCTTACCAATTAGCTGCACTAGGTGAATATCTAGAAGCTAAACCTGAAGTTTATGATGTGCTTCTCTGTGAGCAAGATCTATCTGGAAATATTGATGAATTTATGGATAAGAATGTTCCTATTAGTGATGTCGTATTCTTTTTAGGGACTAATAAATCGGTATTCAATTCTGTTGATTGTGCTCATGAATTAGAACTTTCTCGTAAGTATGAGGTACCTGTCTTATCTATGAAAGGAACAGATGTTTCTTGGCCAGATATTGTATCTATCGATCTTAAACAAGATCCTGGAATTGACTATAATCCGCAAGAATTTGAAAGTGTTTGTGAGCAGATTTATGAATATGTTAAACAATTTCATAAAGAACATCCCTTATATAAAATTAAAAAAGTAGAGGAAGCAGAGGAAACTGTTACTATTCCTACAACTATAAATTGGGACACATTTATAGGAACTATAGAAGAAATAGTAGAATCTAATAGATTAAGACAATTTCATGAAAGTAAAAAAAATGAACTTGGAACTCTTATATCACAATTAAAAAGTGGCTCCATAAATGATGCAGATTTCATGATGCAATTTTCTCAATTATATTCCCAGTGGTTAATGATGCACAAAATTTGAAACTAATATAAGTTCCTAATTTTTTTCTTTTTTAATTAAATTCTGAAAGTTTTTTATTTAATTAAAAAAATCTTATCGCAATGTTATTATTTCTACCTTAATTCTTCAAATTTAAAAATAACTCTAAATGAAAGATTATGCCAATTGTAATTCCTAGCCCAATAACAGGAGAAAAGCCTAAAATTGATGATTCCGTTTACATTGCTCCAACAGCAGTCATAATTGGTGATGTCACTATTGAAAAAAATACAAACATCTGGTTCGGGGCAGTAATTCGTGCGGATCGAGGTCCAATTAAGATTGGAAAAAATACGAGTATTCAGGAAAATGTTTCAATTCATATAGAAAAGGGAACATCTGTTTCTATTGGCTCAAATTGCATAATTGGGCATCATGCGATGATACATGGACCCGTTAAAATAGGTGATGGATGTTTGGTTGGGATTGGGAGTAATGTACTTCATAACACTAAAATGCATGATGGTTCAATGATCGCTGCAGGAGCTGTTATTACTAATAATGAAATACCCTCGAGAGAATTATGGGCTGGTGTTCCAGCTAAACTCTTAAAAAAATTACCAGAGGAGGAAGAATTGATAGGTGAGAAAACTGCAGGGGAATATGTAGAGAATGGAAAAAAATTTAAAGAATTTTTTGAAAAAAATCCTAAGTTTACTCAATTATAATTTATGATTTTTCACTTTAATTTCTCATTTTGAGCATATACATTTTTCGTTTTTAACAATATCTATAATATTAAACCTTAAATCTATAAGGTTAACCATTAAAACTTTATTTTCTAAATTAGGAAGTCCTAACGTTGTTTTTATCACTTCCAAAGCTTCTAATGTTCCTAGGATTCCCGGAGTAACCCCAATCACTGGTAAGGGTCCCTCATCTAGAGGAGTTTCTAATGGTTTGGAAAAAACGCATTGATAACAGGCTGTTTCTTTTGGATTAATAGTTATGATTTGACCATAAAAATCCTTTATACCCGCAATTACACTTCGAATATTGTTTTCTATGGCAATCTTATTAACTAAAAATTTAGTTTTAAAATTGTCACTACAATCTACTATGAAATCATAACTATCTTCCTTTAAATATTTCTTGATAGAATCCTCATCAACATAGTCTTTATAAGTGTTAATAAGAACATCCGAATTTAATTTTAATAAGACCGATTTTGCTGATTTTACTTTATCTTCTCCAATTTGGGTTTCATTATAGAGGATTTGCCTTTGCAAATTTGAGATATCTAAAATATCATTATCAATTATGGTTAATTCGTTTATTCCAGCAGCTGTGAGGTATAAAGCAAAAGGCGAGCCTAACCCTCCCGCGCCTATTTGTAGAACTTTAATTTTTGAAAGTTTTTCTTGTCCTTCCTCTCCAATTACAGGAGATATAATTTGTCTTGAGTATCTTGCTTTTTGTTTTTCAGTTAAAATAATACATCACTTTTGTATAACTTTTTTGATATTTGATACAAATTCTTCAATCTCGATGAAGATCAAACCTAAATCTACATTTAAATCAATTAAGGAAACTAAAATTGTATTTGGATCTACCTCTACAACTATAAATTGATAATCTTGATATTCCACAGTTAAATTCTTTATTTGATTGAATTCTAAACTTGAAGTAGCGGTTTCAATTGCTTCAAACATAGTTGCTGCTAGTGCTCCAAATCGTCTTTCATCAATATCTCTTGGTAATCTTGAAGAAATTAGTAATCCATTACGATTTACTAGAGCAGTACCGAGAATATCACTAAATTTTTCTAATCTCTCAAGTTCTTCCTTGAGATTTTTAGACAGTAATTCATTCTTTGAGCTCATTTTTAAAAGAAATTTAGATATTCTGAAGAAATTTGATTTAAATGGAATTTAAACTAAAAGACTTAAAGTTAGAAAATTAGGCAACTATATTTATAATTTTAGGATTGATTTATCCTCTATAAAAAGATTTTTTTCCATTAAAAGAACGCGTTCGGTTAGCCCATGAAAATTTCCTTATTTTGGCTGTATGTCCAAAACCACAACTTGAACAAAATTTCTTTCGGCGATGATAAGAGTGCTTACCGCATCGTCGGCAAGTTTTATGACTTGCTGCTTTGTTTTTCTTTCCCTTACTAGGTGTTCCTTTTCCCATTTTCAATCATCTCTTATCTATATATCTTCAGTCTCTTCTCTATGCATTAATTTTTCCTCATTATCTTGAGCGAAAATCAGCTTCTCTCGATCTTGACCAATGAAGATTATACTGCCTCCTCTTATAAAAACTTTCCCTAAATCTTTACTTCTCTTCCCTCCCCGGCCAAAATATATTTCTTTGGCATCTTTAACTATCAGATTCATGTAATTATCAAATTTAACAAGCTTCCCTGTTAAGTACGTATTCCAGATTTTTAATTTAAT
>CAYNEU010000072.1:0-3077 GCA_964396275.1 uncultured archaeon
GTATTACCGTAGTAGATGTGTAATTCTTAATGAATTCAACTTTATCTATTACTTTAGGATCATCAGATTTTAGCTGACTAATATATCCAAAAATTTCAGATAAATCTATTGGCTCTATACTTATCCCATTAAATTCTAAAATTTTTTCACTATATCTAACGGTTTCAAAAGCATTAGGTCTTGTCCCAATTTGACCCAATCTTGTTTTTCTTAGCTTCTTCACAATTCTACAGATTTTTTCAAATCTCTTCAAATCTTCACTAAAAAGATCTGATTTTATAGAACATGTATGATATTTAGTTAGTGTAAAAGGAATACCATATTGATATAATACACTTGTTACGGATATTTTTCCACAAAATGCATCTCTTCGATGTGCTCTATCCATTTTATTAATCTCATCTGAAGATGCATGAATCAAAACAGGAACATTAAGATTAGCTATTTTTAAGGTATTAGCGATTCCTTTTTCATCTCCAAAATTTGGTAAAATAACGAGAACACCCCCTATTTTTTCACGGTTTGCCTTAAATAGTTCAGCACATTTTTTAGCGTCATCATACGTTTCAACTACTCCAAATTGTGTATCATTTTCTCCTAAGATTACATAATCATAACCCAATTCATTCATAACTTCAATAACTTCAATCCTGCCTTTTTTAGCTAACTCACTAGGAAACACATCTCTGTTTCCCACTATTATTCCAAAGGTTATTTTTTCAGATCTAATATTAATAAAAGACATCCTAAAACTCTCAGTATGAAATTTTAAAAAATTTAATTTTAATAATTTAATTTAAGAATTTAAAACTAAAATAAAATTTTGTTAATTATTCAATGAATTATAAGTTCCATTTTATAAAAAGAGTTAAAGAGTTATGGGAGCATAAAATTTTTAGATATGCTATAATTGTACATAGTTTTTATTTCATACTATCAATAGTCTTATTTTTTATGTTATATCGAGAAAAAAATGATTTTATTATTTTTTATAAGGTGGGAAACGTTTTTCTCAATGATATTGAGAACCTTTACACTCAAACATATTACTTATGGGACTTCAGATATTTTCCTTTATCTGCGTTATTTTTTATGCCATTCTCCATTTTGAGTTTTGAGGTAGCATTTGTGGTATTTAATTCTTTTAATATGCTCCTTAACTTTTTGATCTGTGTTGTTCTGTATAAAATCATAATTCTAATAAGAAATATTGACCATGAAAAAAATGATAAAAGAGTTATTCTATATATATGTATTTATTTAATGGGTTTACCTCATGTGCTGAATTATATTTATGGGCAAATTAATTTATATATTACTTTTTTTATCTTACTATCTCTTTATATTTTTCTTAAATTCTCAGATTTTAAGTGGCAATTGCTAGGTAGTATCATTCTAGGATTAAGCATCATCATAAAACCCACTGCATTTTTCTTGATACCATTTGTAATTATTGTAAATTTTGATTTAGAGACTAAAAAGCTCAAATTTGATTTTCTCAGAAGTTTAATTCGGTTAGTAGGAGTTTCTACACCTATTTTGTTGAATTTCATACTCTTTTTATTATATCCATCTCTATGGGCTGGTTTTTTGGATACTAACTTTACAGGAAGCAATCCAATAGCGCTAAATTTTTCTTTCAGTATCACTAAGCTTATTACTAATTTCTGCTATTTTTATAATATTCCTTTTAATCAAGTTTTGATATTAATTGGAGTTATAGCGATTCTAGGGGGTTCAAGTTTTATGATATTCATACTGAGAAGATTTGAAGAAAACTCTATTATATATGGTTATTGTTTTGGGATTATCATCATGTTGCTCACATACTTTGACTCTTGGGATCATCATTTGCTCAATTTGACACCGATTTTAATTATTATTATTTTTAATCTGCCTCGACACTCTAAAACTACAGAACCTATTAAATTGAGCATATTCTTCTTTAGTTTCTTTGATCTTGCCTTTACTGGTATTTGGTACCTTACGTATCCATTATTTCCTTATAATTTCGAATCTACTTTCTTTCTAATCTTAGCCTTCTATGCGATAAGTAAATATTGTTTAATAAAACGAGGAAAAAAAGAGAAGGAGGTTTAAGAAATCGAAACTAATGATGAAATTGATTCCTTCTTTATTAAAAATAAAAAAATTGTTTAGAACATTATGGGCTTATAAGGTTTTTCGAATTGCTATTTTAATTCATGTAAGCTACTTCATATTATCCTTGTTTCTAACACTAAATTTTTTTAGATATCAAACTGATTTTCGAGTTTATTATATAACAGGTGAGATTGTTCTTCATCATATCAACAAACTCTATACCTTAGATTTTGTAGTTCCTTTTAGATATTTTCCAATTTCAGCATATTTTTTTGTGCCTTTTTACTTAATGGGTTTTGATTTAGGGTTTATAATATTTAATTGTTTTAATCTGATTTTGAATGTTTTAATCTGTCTAATCCTTTATAAAATAATCATTCTCATTAGAAGTGAAGACCATGAGAAGGATGAAAAGAAAGTCATAGAATATATATGTATTTTTTTAATTGGCTTACCTAACATTTTTAATTACATTTTAGGGCAAATTAATTTATACGTTACCTTCTTAATTTTGGTGTCTCTTTTCTTGTTTCTAAAGTATGAAGATTTTAAATGGAACTTTTTTGCAAGCTTCATATTAGGAGTAAGTATTATCATAAAACCCACTACTTTCTTTTTAATTCCATTCTTAATAATGCTTCAATTCGATTTAGAAAAACGAAAGGTGAATTTTGATTTTTGTAGAAGTTTAATCAGAGTAATTGGAGTTTTGATTCCTGTATTATTGAACTTCATTTTTTTCTTCTTTTATCCAACTTTTTGGGAAGGTTTCTTAAATGCTAATTTTACAGGGAATAATCCAATTGCTCAAAGTTTTTCATTTAGTATTTCTCAGCTAATTGCCAATTTCTATTATTTTTATAATATTCCATTTAATCAGATTTTTATTATATTAGGAGTTATTGGTATTATAGGAGGTTTAGGATTTATAATCTTTATATTCAGGAGATTTGAAGATAATTCTATATTATATG
>CAYNEU010000073.1:0-5413 GCA_964396275.1 uncultured archaeon
TTAGACAAATTCAATTTTGATTGCATCGATTTTTAATTTCATAATGATAATCTCATTAAGTATTGCCTAAATATAGTTTTAATACTTAATAAAAAACGCTTTAAATCATTGAAAAAAAATAAAGCTATTTAACAATGTTCTTTGTTAAATCATTTAATTTAGAGGTCTATTTTTTACTAAAATTTTAGAACTATTATTTTAAATCTAAAAATTTTTATATCATTTGAGCAAATTATCTTCACATATTAGAAAATTAAAATAGAAGATTTAAAGAGCTAATTAAAATGGTACTTGAAGCAGAACGTGATAAAATTCCTTTTTTTAAGCAATATTTTTCTGTTATCATATTAGTTGCTAATATATTAGTATTCATATGGCAACTTTTGGACCCTACAGGGCAAATGCGCATAGAATACGCTTTTGTACCTGCGGATTTCTTTGCAGGTCGAAATTGGTGGACTTTATTTACTTCGATGTTTATGCATGGCGATTATGTACACATTATCATGAATATGTGGTTTTTCCTTGTAATAACTGATAATTGTGAACATGCGATGGGTCATTTCCTATACTTAATCACATATCTTATTTCAGGAATTTGTGGGAGTTTACTTCATGCTGTAAGCACTTTAATTATTCCGATAACAGGATTTGACGCTATTCCTTCTTTAGGAGCCTCTGGAGCGATATTTGGACTTATGGGCGCTTATTTAATTCTTTATCCTCACAATAAATTTTATGGACCCTCAATAACAGGGTTTTCAATGCGAAAAGTAAGTGCTGGCTATTTTATATTAACTTATTTCATAGCGGAATTGATTTATGCCATTTACTCGCTTTATAATCCTTTTGGGTCTTCTACAGCGCATTTTGCTCATGTTGGAGGATTTTTGGTGGGTTTAATAATAGCTGGAATATATAAAGGAGTGAAAGGTACATCTTATACGAAGAAACCGAAATAATATTATTATTTGTTATTTTTTCCTTTTTTTTTTCATAAAATTTTTTCAATAATGATTAATTTTGAGTTTTAATAGTATAAATACTAAAACTTTGAATATTGAGTTAAAAATGTCTACTAAAGTTGTAATTGTTGGAATGGGATATGTAGGGATACCGATGGCTGCTTTACTTGCGGATGTAGATGATTTCTACGTTACAGGAATTCAGCGTAGGTCTCAAAGATCGGGATGGAAAATCGATTGGCTTAACCAAGGGAAAAATCCTTTTGAAGGTGAGGAGCCTGGTTTAGATGAGTTAATTGCTAGAGTAGTTAAAAATGGAAAATTTAAAGTAACTGATAAGTATGATGATGTTGATGAAGCGGATTTTGTGTTAATTGATGTACAGACTCCGGTAGATGATAAACAAATCCCGCGATATGCATCTTTAAAAGACGTTTCGAAACTGATAGCACCTCGCCTAAAGAAAGGAGCTACGGTAATAATAGAATCTACAGTTGCTCCTGGAACTACAGATAATATTATCCAACCTATCTTAGAGAAGCACAGCCATATGAAAAGAGGTGTGGATTTCTATTTAGTTTTTTCTTTTGAACGAGTGATGCCCGGCAAATTAATTGAATATATTACAGATTTTCCAAGAGTTATTGGTGGAGGATGTGAGAAAGCTAATGAAAATGCTAAATTTTTATATGGGAAAGTAGTTAAAAAAGAACTTCAAGTCACTGATACCCTTACTGCAGAATTAACTAAAACAATAGAAAACACATATAGAGATGTAAATATTGCTTTTGCTAATGAGATGGCATTAGTTGCTGAAGATTTTAATAGAAATATCTTTGAAATTATAAAATTAATAAATTACAGGCATGATAGAATGATGCATTTCCCAGGTTCTGGCGTAGGAGGTCATTGTCTTACAAAAGATCCGTGGTTGTTAATGTACGGATTAGAAACATATACAAAAAAGAGATATAATCCCAAAATTCTACCAACAGCAAGAAATTTAAACGAATCTATGCCTGAACATATGGTTGAGTTAATGGAGGATGCTCTTAAAGAAGTTGGAAAGCATGATAATTTAAAGATATCCCTTATGGGTGTTTCCTACAAAGCTGATTGTGACGATACAAGAAATACGCCCTCAGAAAGAATTGTTACAATATTACAAAGCAGATACCATTCTCACAATATAACATATATAGCTCATGATCCGTGGGTTAAAGAGAAAGACTATAAGGAAACAGAATTAACTGATGATATTAATAAAGCTGTTTCTGATTCGGATGTTCTTATCTTTGCTACAAATCACAAGGAATATTATAATCTTGATCTTGATGATTTAAGAAGTAAAGTAAGAACACCAATTATTATCGATGGCAGAAATATTTTTAGCAAAAAAGTGGTTGAAGCTAAAGGATTTATTTATCGAAAGGTAGGAGAAGGTTCCAATAATCTCAAAAAATAGATGGTTAAAAAAAGTTTGTTCGAATCTCAGAGTTCTTGCGGAACTCATAATTAAATCCTACCATTTTATGATTTAATTCTTTAAGATTTTTGAATTATTTATTTTTTTCTTGATTTTCACGCATTCTTCGGAGTTTTTCTGCTCTTCTGTACCACATAGTTAACATATTTCAACTTGTACTATAGCAATCATCATCAAACTCAAAATCTAAATAATCTTCTTGTTCTTCCATCCTATTATAACCTTTAATTATCTAATTCCTCTAATAGAGATAAATAATAAAAGAACGATGATTATAAAAAATAAAGACTCTCACATGAGAAAGAATTTTTTATAAAAAAATTGAGATTAGGTTTAATAATTAATAAACTTAATTGAAAATTTTTATTTTAATCTCGAATTCTTCACGGAATTCATAGGAATAGATTCTAGCGTTTACCAATTCATTCCTTGAGATTGGTTATTTTTACTTTTACTTTTTTTCTTTTTTGGCGTCGTTTTTTTATATTATTTATGCATGCTATAACTCCATCGATAATACCTCAACCAGTACAACGTGTTTCATTGGTATGAAAATCACTAAGCTCATTTTCTAATTTATTTTTCCATTCTGACATAGTCTTGTTTAAACTTTAGAGTTTTTTAGATTAAAAAGCAATTCCGGAAATAAATATATTTTTATTATTATTTTAAACCAAATTTACTTTAAATTTTTAATAGCATAATCGATATTTTATTTAACTTAAATTTCAAAAAGCGATTAATTCGTTATTTCAAGTTTTTCAATATGATACATCCATAATGTCTAAAAAATACGACGATTAACCTTGAGAATAACAATATTACGGGAAATACGGTAAAATAAAATAATCAATGTATATATCTCAGAACAATTCAAGAATATGTAGTTTCATTTTGTTCTTTCAGTTTTATTAAATTGATTTTCAAAATGAGTTTTTAATTTACCCCATAGTTTTTTTAGATCTTTATGCGAACTAATAATTACCACAACACCAGGAACACCAATAAGTAAACTGATAAGTATTCCTGAGATCATATTAATATTGTTATAATTATTTATAGAAGGATCCTCACCTTCTTTTTCTCTTCTATATACCAGAAATATAGCTATTCTCTCATTTTCTTTTCCATCCAATCCACATGCCCAAATTGTAATATTATGGGTTCCTGTTCCATATCCATCTATTGAAAAACTAAATAGTTGACCATTAACATAATTATTCGAATACATAACAGTATTATCAATTGAAAAAGTGAAATGATCGGGATATGCAGAAAAAATAGTGAAATTGACGCTATTTCCGGTGGAGTTGAATTCATAATCATCAAGAAAAATAATATTAATTATCGTATTGGATGATGAATAAATGCTGAATTCTGATCTGTGTATTCCGATTTTTCCATCTAATCCAATTGCCCATATGAAAATTGTATGAGTACCAATGCGGGAAGTATAATTATCTAAAGAGAATGCTATAGGAACGCCATTAATGTAATGATCTCTTTGCAACATAGTTCCATCAATCCACAACTCATAATAATCAGGATAATCACTATGAATTGAAAATGTTATATTATAATTATTTGAAAGAAATTCAGCATCATCTAAAATGTCAATACTAATTATGGTTGATGAACTGGAATATACATTAAACTCCGCTATCAAACTCCCAATTTTACCATCTAAACCAACAGCCCAAATATAAACAGAATAATTTCCCAAGATTTGTGAGTACTTATCTAGTGAATATAAAATATTTTCACCACTACTATAATTATCTGTAAGCATTAAGATACCATCTATCCATAGTTCATAATAATCAGGATACTCTGAACAGATTGAGAAATTTAGATAATTTCCCGATGTTAAGAATTCAAACCCCTCTAAATGGTGAATAGAGATTAGTGTAACAGAACTAGAATATACATTAAACTCTGCGTGTATAAGATATTCTCCATAATCTCTTCCAATTGCCCATATTTCGACTGTATGATTACCTAAAATGGAAGAATAGTTGTCTAAAGAAAATAGTATATTATCTCCATTTGTATAATTACCAGTTATTACCAGATTGTCATCAATCCATAATTTATAATAATCAGGATAATCAGAGAAAATAGAAAAGTTAAGTAAATTATTTGTTGATAAAAATTCACAGCCTTGAAGGGCATTGATAATTATTATAGTTGTTGAATTTGAATAAACATTGAAGGATGTGTTAAATGTCGCGAATTTTGTGTCAATACTCCTTGCAATAATAATAATAGAATGATCTCCAATATTATATCCATCGAATTGATATAAAATGATTTGTTCTGGAGTAAAACTGCCATTACCAACCAAGATCCCGTCAATTGAGATATTATACATACCTATATACTGAGATGAAATACTAAAATTAATATAATTACCAGTTGTCATAAATATATAATTTGGGATATTATTCACATTTATTATAGTTGTTGAGTTTGAATATACATCAAATTCAGCGAAAGCCGTTCCAATTTTTCCATCTAGACCTATTGCCCAAATAAAGACTGTATGATTTCCAATGGTATATCCATCAATAGAATAATAGAAGTATTGACCATTCACATAATCTCGATTATCAATGAGACAACCATCGATATAAAAAGTAAAAAAATCGGGGTAAGATGAGCTAATATTAAATTTAATGTAATGCCCTGATGTCTGAAACTCATAATCAGGCAATTCTTTAATAACAACGATTGTATTTGATAGAGAATAAACAGTAAAACTCGATTGAATTGAGGTCTCACTACCATCAGTACTATTAGCCCAGATACTAATAATGTGTTCACTTACATTATAACCATCTATCGAGAGATTGAAATAGTGCCCACTATGATTGTATTTTCCTGTCCAATTAAGTACACCATCAATATAGAACATAACTGCATCTGGAAAGGAAGCATTTATACAAAACAAGATCTTATTTCC
>CAYNEU010000074.1:0-6363 GCA_964396275.1 uncultured archaeon
ACTATTGAAGGCGTTGGATTTGCCACAACAGTTGATTCATTATTATCAATTAAAAAACTTGTTTATGAAGATAAAAAATATGCAATTTCACAAATTAAAGACGCTTTACAAAATAATTATGAAGGTAAGGATTATGAAATTATGCATACTTACTTAAAAAATAAAGCTCCTAAATATGGTAATGATATGGATAATGCTGATGAACTTGCTAGGATGATTATGGAAACATGGACAGAAGAATGTTGGAAATATAAAACTCTAACTGATTATCAATATCGTCCAGGAATGCTTTCATGGAATTATTGGGCTGGTGCTGATGCAGGAAATACCATAGCAACACCAAATGGTAGATATAAAGGAACTTTCCTATCAAACGCAATTTGTCCTACTAATGGAGCTGATGTAAAAGGCCCAACAGCTGTTACTAATTCAGTTGGAAAAGCTATAGGTGGTAAAAACGAATCAGGAGAATATATTAATTACTTACCAAATGGAGCTAGTCATACAATTACATTTAATCCATCTATTATTAAAGCTCCAGAACACAAAGAGAAATTTAAAGCTTATTTATGAGGTTATATAGAAAATGGAGGAACTTCTCTACAAATCAATATGCTTGATGCTGAAATGTTGCGAGACGCTCAAAAGCATCCTGAAAATTATAAGAATCTTTTAGTCAGAGTTACAGGTTATAATGCATATTTCACTGCTATAGGACGCGAATTACAAAACGAAATTATTGCACGAGAATCACATAATATGTAAAAATCTTAATTTTTTTAAAAATTATTATATATGATAATGGTTGCATCTGAAGCTTTAGTATTTCAAATTCAAAAATTTTCAACAGAAGATGGTCCTGGCATTCGAACAACCGTTTTTTTAAAACAATGTCCGTTAAAATGCGTTTGGTGTCATAATCCTGAATCTATACTTAAAGTACCTCAACTTGAATGGTTTAAACATAAGTGTATTGGATGCAATACGTGTATAGAAACATGTCCAGAAAATGCGTTAACATTTGATAGGGATGGTCTAAATATTGACAGAAATAAGTGTAATGGATGCAATTTATGCGTAGACGAATGTCCTTCTACAGCATTAAATATGTTAGGTCAATGGTGGAAATTAGATGATCTTTTTTATGAAATAGAAAAAGATAAGGTTTATTATACGAAATCTAAAGGAGGAATTACTGTTTCTGGTGGTGAACCAACACAACAACCTGATTTTGTTGTTGAATTTTTAAAAAAATGTAAAGCCAACGGAATTTCTACTGCTTTAGATACTTGTGGATATGCTTCTAAAAAGGTTTTTGAATTGATTTTACCTTATGTCGATTTGGTATTACTAGATTTAAAACATATAGATTCTAATAAGCATAAAGAATATACAGGAGTTCCTAATGAATTAATACTTGAAAATGCTATTTGGATTTCGAACTATTTGAAAAAAAGAAATAAAAAAATGTGGATTAGAACTCCAATTATCCCTTATTATACAGCAACAGAAGAGAATATCAAAGGAATCGGTGAGTTTATTGTTAATAAATTAGAAAATTTTCCTGATAGATTGGATCTTCTTTCTTTTAATAATCTTTGCCTTTCGAAATATGAAAGATTAGATATGGAATGGCTTTTAAAAGAGGAACCTTTAATGAAAAATGAAGATATGGTACATTTTATTAAAATTGCAGAAACTACAGGCGTCACAAATCCTAAGTGGTCTGGATTAACAAAAAGAGATGAAAAATATAAAGTGGATACTAATAACGATCATGATTCAAAAATACGATCATGTTGATATATTCAATTAAGAATTTAAATAAAATAAAAGACTTGATAAATTATGAGTGAAGATAACAAAAAATTTAGTTGGTTCTCTGAATTTTCAGATGAGCTTATAGAATTTACTCAACCAGACATAATGGTAAAAATAGTTTCAACAATAGATTCACGTGGTTGGCCTCATCTTACAATTATTACATCAAATCGAGCTAAGAGTAGAGATCAAATAGTATGGGGTCAGTTCTTCGCAGGATCTAGCAAAGAATACGTACAAAAAAATCCTAAGCAAGGTCTTTTCTATATGACTGCTGAAGCTCCATTTAAGTTTATCCAAGCTAAAGCTGATTTTACCCATACAAAAACAGAAGGAGAAGACCTCGAATATTTTAATAATTCTGATTTTTTTCGTTATTTCACATATTTTAACGTGTATAAAGTATTTTATAATAAAGTTATTGGTGTTACTCCTATTAGAGATTTGCCCCCTGGTAATATCCCAAGAAAAATTGTTAAAGCTATTAATAAAGAAGCAAAAACTAATTTAGAAGAGAAAAGACTAAATGTTATAGGATATAAGCTATTTACTGATAAAATTGGTGTTAGAGCAATAGCTTATATCGATCCCTCTGATGGGTATCCCGTAATTATTCCGCATCTTCAACTAAATGCTGTTGATCACAATAGGCTTTATTTCCCATTGACAGCATTAAGGGACGATTTTTTAAAGATTCCTGTTAACTCAAAAGTTGCTGTGATTGGCGCTAATTTCGATATGGCTAGCCAAGTAGTGAAAGGAACATTTACAGGTATTCAATCAGTTGAAAATGTCGAATTTGGGTTAATAGATATTGAAGAGATATATAATAGTTCTCCACCTATCGTTGGAAAAATTTATCCTGAAATTGAAACAAGACCTAAAGTAAATAATTTTACTCTTTAAATTTTATCTTTAGAGAAGATTATATTTCAGATCAAGAAGAAAGATATGTAATTTGATAAATTGATCAAAATGTTTAATTATCAAGATTTCGGACTTAAAGAGGGGAATTTATATGAAATTATTGCCACAACTTATTCTATATCAGAAAATAGTTTGGAAATTAAGCCCAATGCTTCTTGTATGGGCATTAGAATGATAGAAGGAGAACAAATACAAATATCTCCTTTCTATAGTACAATTACTTACAAAAATTTGAAGGAGTATAGTACGATTGCAATCAATTTCGTTGATGATGTATATTTATATGCTCTAGCTGCATTAAAAGAACCAGAGTCTCCTATTGATTTGACAGGTTTTCCCTCAAAATATTATGATTTTAAACATTTAGAATCTCGCGCTATGGATGTACCATATATAAAAAAAGCATGGGGAATTTTAATCGGTGAAGTCTCACAAGAATTCCAAAAAACCAAAACTGATGATTTAGGAGAAATCATTATACCTATATTTAAATTAGATGTTATTTTTACTGAAAAACTTCAAGAAACTCATAAGTTATTTAATAGAGCAGAAAATCTGGCTCTAGAAGTGGTAATACTAGCAACTCGCTTAAAGATTGCTAGTGATAATCAAAACCAAGCTCTATTTTTTAAGATAAATAAAAAAATAAAAGGTTTTATAGATAATATTGAAAGATTTGGATATAATAAAAGAGCTTTAAAAGCCATTGAATTAGTAAACAACTATATAACGAAATTAGAGATTTAACTCTTCTTATGTATTTTTTCAATAAACATTAAAGGATATTTCAATTCATCAACCCATTCTACTTTTGCTACTACATTCACAGATTCATATTCTATATTTATTTCTGCTTGTATTATTCTACCTGTAATCTCATCATAATCAAATTCTGACTCTTTTTTCCCTAAAACTTTTTCCCTATCCAAATGAATTTTGACAGATTTTACATAAGGTTGACATGAAATTGCTGATTCAATACCTCTTTCTATCGAATTAATAATATTTTCATCACTCTGAACAGGAATTCCACATAGAATATGATATAACGAACCTAATTTAATTCCAGTTTCAAAACAGGCTCTTTCTCTATCACTTAGATCAGATGAAAAATAAATCTTATTACTAGTTGTAGGCATTACTTATCAATCTATATATTCTATTTTTGCTCCTTTATTATTAGGTTTACATATATAGATATGTCCTCCACCATTTTTTTGATTCTTTTGGACTTCTCTTAATAAAATTTCTGCTTCTGAGTCAGATTCTATAACCCCAACAACACTGGGCCCAAAAGATGACATACCATATGCCTTTAATCCATACTCCTCAAAAAATTTTAAAAGATCTTTGACAACTTCGTGTTGCAATTCAACTTCGATTTTTTTAAATCCAATACTCTGAATTCTTTTTAAGCCTTCTCCAAAACACATTAAATCATTTTTGATAATTCCAGGAATAATCTTCATTATAATTTGGTGAGAAACTTCATTTACTTCATTACTAGGAACTGGGGCATAATTTTGAAAAATACTAACTTCTTCATCTCCATATGCTCCTTTCTTTACATTAGGAATGACTAATACAAATCTCCAATTTTCAGGTATATTATGCGTAAAAATTGTTAATGCAGGATTAGCAGAAGTTGAAGCGGATGACGGTAAAAAAGTTTCCTTTTCTTTTCCCTTCCCAAAATCGTGTCCACCATCTAAAATAAAACCTCCTGTTTCAAAACCTCTCCACCCAATTCCAGAAGTGCCTCCTCTTTCTACTAATTTTGTTAATTCACTAGTAGTTAATTGAGTAAAATTCTTTAACTTTGTTATTGCGGTGGCTATAGCTAAAGATAATTGCGTCTTTGAGCCCAATCCTACGTGTGATGGAAAATATCTTTTAAGATTGAAGTGAAAATTTTTATTACTAATATTGAATATTTTAAATACCCTTGAGGCTATTTCATTAATGACTTCAATCGATTCTCGATAATATTTATTCGCTTCAATTTTAAATTCTTTAGCGGTATTAGAGGCTTCAAAAATTACGTTTGGTCGGTCTAACATAAGACCAATACCGCCATCTATCCTACCCGTATATCCATTTTCATCGATTAAAGAAAGATGAATTCGACAGGGCGTTGTTATTCTCAGAGAAGTCATATTAATCTTTTTTAAAAAAGGGAACTCTCAACTATAATTAAGAATTTTCAAAATAATTTAAATATATTATAAACTTTTATTCATAGTGTTTAGTAATTTAGAATGATTTGAGCGATTTAGAAGGATTGACTAAGAATTTAATAAATAAAGGATATTCTGAGCAACAAATTCTTGAAAGATGGTTATATCAAAAATTAAAAATACAAAATAATAAGAATTGAGTAATAATTTAAATTAATATTAGAAATCATGTGAACAGAATTATGTATGATGTTGTAATTAGTGGAGCTGGTCCGTCTGGCTCACATTGTGCTAGAATTATTGCTGAAGCGGGATATAAGGTAGCTTTATTAGAAAAAAATACAAAATGGCGAAAACCTTGTGGAGGTTCAGTGTCTTCTGAAATTGTTGCACTATATCCCGAAATAGAAAAACTAAACATTGCAAAAATCACAGGCTCAAAGATTTATTCGGCAAATCTTCATAGTCTCGAACGCAGGCGTACAGATAATTTATATTCTGTAATTGTTGATAGGTTAGATTTCGATGATTTAATAAGGAACATTGCTGTAAATAAGGGAGCTGAATTATTTGATAAGAATTTATCATATGATTTTGTAATGAAAGAAGGAAAAAGATTAGGAGTAAAGACAAAAACGCCAGAAGGGATTAAAGAATATTATGGAAAAATTATTATACTTGCTGATGGAATGAGTTCAAAATTAGCTATAAAATCAGAATTGCGTCCAAAATGGGAGCTTAAAGATATCACTGTTAGCAAATGTGCTATAATGGAAGGAGAAAATAAGTTAGATTATGATTTATTTTATGTTTTTTTTCAAAGCTATATGGGATATGGTTGGATTTTCCCATTGGGTAAAAAAAGATTCAATATTGGATGTGGTTCAACAGCTGAGATTGCGTCAAAAGTTAATTTAAACAAGACGTTTGATAATTTTATTAATAATCAATACATAAAGACCCATTATCTTACTTCTGATTATAAGACTATTTGGTCAGGATCATATCCACTTGCTATGAATGGAATTTTAGAAAAAAGTTTATTCTCTGATAATCTCTTGTGTATTGGTGATGTTGCAGGCTTTGTTTCACCTGTAACGGGTGAGGGAATTCATCAATCTATGCATTCTGCAAAAGCAGCAGCTGAAGTAGCTGTAAATGCTTTAGAAAAGGAAGATTATTCTAAAGATTCTCTAAAGGCATATAGAAACCATCCAGATGTTAAAAATTTAAGAAGAGTATTTAAGTCACTTTTACGTTTAAGAGATTTTTTCTTTATGGAGAATGGAAAAAATCTAAATGATATGTTAGAAAGAGCAGAGAATGACCCCGAATATAGAGAAAAAGCTTTGGATATGTTTTTTGCAAAATAAGAATGAAATTAATGATACTTCTCTTTTAAAAAAGAAATAGATTTCATAGGGAAATATATTTTATA
>CAYNEU010000075.1:0-2653 GCA_964396275.1 uncultured archaeon
ACATAAATATTAAATAGAGATTTAACACATTATTATTAGTTATTTATCTCAATAATTCTAAATGTGAATATTATGTCGGTTGTTGAGTTGCATTTATCTGGTATTTTTGGTTTTCTAACTGTTATTATTGCTTGGTTATACGGTGGAATTACTCTCTATAAATACATTAAAACGAAAGAAAAAATCTTATTTTATTTCTTTTTGGCAATTATTTTTACAATGTCTCCCTGGTATCCCAGTGGGTTAGGATACATATACTGGATAATTACTGGCCAGGAAATTTCCTATCCGTTCTACGTTTTAATAGGGACTGTAACAATTCCTATTGCTTTATTATCATGGCTTCAAATTTATATGCCCGCTTTACACGAGAAATATAAAGGCGTTGTTACATGGATTGTTTTTTGCTTCTCAATTGTGTTTTATATTTATATATTTTACTTTCTATTCTTTGCTTCAGGAGCTCCTGTAGTAAATTTAATTGGTATTAAAGAAAGTGTAATTGATATTGATTATAAGGGATTAGCTTTAGGTTTTCTTGCTTTCTCTCTAATAATTAGTACAATAACGGGTAATGATTTTGCTATTGCCTCTCTTAAAGTAAAAGACAATCCCGCGATTCAATGGAAAGGCAGATTTCTACTTTTATCATTCAATTTATTTGCAATAGGTGCAATTGGTGATGGATTTATTCCATTATCAACCACAACATTGATAATTTTTAGAACGTTAATGATGCTTTCAAGTACATTTTATTATATTGGATTTATACTACCAAGTTGGATGAAACGTTTACTTAAATTAGAATAAATCTTATCTAAACCTATTTTTTTTTATTTATAATTTATAATAAGAACCGCAATTAAAATTATAATTCCCCCTATAATATTCCATAAAACAATTGTTTCACTCCTTTGAAGTAAGATTGAAAAAAGTAATGTAAGAAATGGTTCAATATATAAAAATGAAGCAACTTTTGATGATTTTAAAATTTTTTGAGAATTTTGCCAAATATAATAGCCTAAAACATAACACCCAATTCCTAGATACAAAGCTGAGAAGAATAAGGAAACATTTAGAAAATTTTTAAGGAAAATAATAAATTCACCATTAAGTAACACAAAAATAAATAATTCAAATGTACCAATATAAGCAATATATTTATTCATAATGATGCTTGAACTAGATTTTGAGATTCTTTTTGTTGCTGTAGAATATATTGCCCATAATAAGGGAGTCATTAATGCAAATAAATATCCTAAGAAGTTAAGAGAAGTAGGGTTAAAGATGTTGATATTCCCTCCAGTTACCAATAAAAAACCACCAATAGTTGCAATTAAAAATCCTATTATTTTGGAAATATTCAGTTTTTCTTTGAAAAAAATCAAAGCTAATATTGTAATAATTACGGGGGTTATTAAGCATACAAATAAAGCGGGAAGTGAGGGGCCAATACTTTCAATTGCAGAATATTGAGCAAGGAAAAATATAGATATTCCTGTAAAACTTGCAAGTATCATTAGCATCCAATCATTCTTTGTGAATCCATAATTCTCTAACATTTTATTTTGTGAGTTTTTTTCTCTTCTTTTAGTGAATTTAAAATAAAGATCAAGGATCAAAAATGAAAATGAGGCAATTAAAAATCGATATAATGCAATAGATAAAGGGGGAATAAACTCCACAGCAATATCTACGACAACAAATGAAAAACTCCAAATAATAACCATAAATACTAGTTCAAGATATAACCCCAACATCAAGATCAAAATACTATTAGATTTTAGTTATCACTTAAACAACAATATTCTACTAAAATGATTTATTAAAATAAATTAATAATAAAAAATTAAGAACAATAATAATTATTTTTGGAAAGAGACTTCTTGAAGAAAATTAGCTATAGCTTGCGGATGGGAATCATTGGTAAGAAAGAATTTATTGAGGAGACTTTTATTGAAAGTCTTAAGGTATTTACTATAGAATCTAATATATCTGTTGATAAATATGAATTATTAATTGTCTTCAAAGAAATTCCAATTAAGATAAGGATATACATAGCAGAAAAACTTGAAAATTTAATCTATAATTTCGAAAAAATACAAAAACTTGACGTAATACTTATTACACTAAATTTATACGAACCTGCTTCACTTAAAGCCATTACTAAAGGTTTATTAAAAGAATTTAACGAAATATTTTCGTTTCAAGGATTATCTATCTTAGTTGGGATGGACAATGAAACCCTATTTAACAGATCTCGATCTAAAAATTTTAAAATCAGTAGGTATCAATTAGAAAAAATCACAAAAGACCTGAAATTAATTTATTGTTTTGAAATAATTAATAAAAATAGTGATGTAAATGAGATTTATAATACTATTCTTGATGATTTTAAGATAAGGTTTCAATATTCAACTCCAGAATTATTCGAAGCCGCGAGAGATTATGGAAAAAAGCTTGTAAGTTAATTATTTAATTTAATTAAAATTCATATATAATTACTCTAAAAAAGATAGAAAATCAAAAAGTTATAAAAATAATAAGATACAAATTTAAATATAATTATTAAAAATGCCATTAGATTAAAATAATAAGGATGGAGTTGAATAATGGGAGAAGAATCAAATGGGTTATTAACAATTGAAAGGGA
>CAYNEU010000076.1:0-2881 GCA_964396275.1 uncultured archaeon
GGAATATGGGTATGGTATAGTAATAATAATAAAATAATTGGAAACACTCTAAGTAATAACGATTTAATTGGATTATGGTTATACAAAAGTAACAATACGGATGTATTGAAAAATACATTCATAGGTAATTTATATAAAAACATTGACGAATTTGAATGTGTAAATAATTATTTCAATTGGAATTATTTAGATGGAATATTTTCTCCATTTATTATTGATGATGATGGAGGAGGCGATTTTACTTGGATAGAAGCAGCTGATCTGTTTATTTGGTGTACAGGATCAGGTAATTACTCTGATCCATTCGTAATACAAAACTTAATTATCGATGGTCAAAATTCAAGTAACTGCATAGAAATTAGAAATTCTAATGTTTATTTTATGATCCAAAATTGTACACTATATAATTCTGGTACAGGTTTATCTAATGCAGGAATTAAATTAACAAATGTGGTCAATGGACAATTGATAAACAATAACTGTTCTAATAATAACGGTAATGGTATACAATTATCCAACAATCAAAATGTTACAATTTCAGGGAATATCGCAAATAAAAATGATGAATATGGCGTATTTCTTTCAGTAAGTCATAATAACATTATTTCAGGAAACAGCTTAAATGAAAATTCTAATGGTATGTATTTAGGATTAAGCGAAAATAACACCATTTCAGAAAACTTTGCTAATTATAATGATTGGCAAGGGATATATCTGTCTTCTTCAAGCATTAATAATACAATTTTAAATAATAACTTAACTTACAATAATGACAATGGAATATTTGTAGATTCCAGTATTTATAATACAATTACAGGAAATATCGCAGATCATAACGGTGGGAATGGGATATTTGTATGTGAATGCAATGATGCTACAGTTGCAAGAAATAAAGCAAATTATAACACTTTTAACGGATTGTATTTATGGAGCAGCAATAATACTAAGGTCATAGGTAATGTATTCATTGGAAACTTATATAGTATCTATGAAAGTGGTGGTGTAAATAATATTTTTAATTGGAATGTTGAAAATGGTTTCACAGAGCCAATTATTATTGATGATAGTGGAACTGGAGATTTTACGTGGGTAGAATGTATTAGCCAATTAGCATGGATTTATGGTTCTGGTACTTTAAATGATCCATATATAATTGGATTAATTACAATTGATGGCTTGAATTCAACTAGTTGTCTTACAATTAGAAATTCGAATGTATATTTCAGGATTGAAAATTGTACTTTTTATAATTCTGGCGACGATCTTTATGATGGGGGAATTAAACTAGACTCAACGATAAATGGTGAATTAATCTATAATAATTGTTCGTTTAATAACGCGAATGGAATAATTTTAGATTCTTGTCAAAACATTTTGATAACAGAGAATTCAATTAATCACAATGAGAGGTCTGGAATTGTATTGATTGATTGTAGTAATATCGATATCCTTAATAATAAAGAGACAATAAATTTTAACGAGTTCTATGGTATTCATTTATCTAATAGTCATAACAATAATATATCGAATAATACGATAAACAACAATGGAATAGGTATATTTCTGGATCTGTCTAACTATAATTCTATTGATTGGAACACTCTATTGAATAATGGTCAAGCAATTGTAGATACGGGTGTTGGAAACGATATTGGTTCTAATAATGTTTTACCAAGTGGACCCAGTGGATTTCCTTTTGATATTTTAATAATCATTCTGATAATTGGTTTAGTAGTTGTTGGAGTTACGGGGGCAGCCATAATTATAAAAAAGAGAATATCAATTCCCGCAAAGAAGGAAAAAGAAATAAGTGAGAAAAAAAAAGAAAAAATTAGAGCTAAGCTTGAAGGAAAACTAGAATTTGTTGATTATCTAATAAGGGAAAGGAAGATTCAATTAGCCTATAAAAATTTAGGAAAAATTCAAGATACTGCAGATATGTATGATTTCTATTATATTTTTAACAAAGCGAGTGAAAAAGTTGAATATTGTAAAGAACTAGAAGCAGAAATTTCTAAACCAGTAATAAAGGAAGAAGTTACTTCACCTGCTAAAGAAAGAGAAGTAAAAAAAGCGGTTATCCCTCCACCTATAATAAAGATAGAGGAAGAAAAAAAGTATAATCTCTTTATTAGTTATTCTACTGTAGACAGAGATTATTTTCAGATAACAAAGATTGTAGAAGAGCTAAAAAAGTATCCTAATATCAGCCAAATCTCATATTGGGAACGAGATAGCAAAGCAAACATTGTAGAGTTCATGGATGAAACGCTAGAGGTAAGTAATACCTTCCTTCTCTTTTGTAGTGAACATTCTGTGAAGTCTAAAGCTGTAAAAGATGAATGGCAAGCTGCGTTTCAAATGAGAAAAGAAGGCTTAATAAAATTGATTCCCGTATATGAAGAACAAAAGCACATTCCAAAGATATTATGGCACCTACTAAATGTCAAATATGATAAAGATAATTTTAAAGCTTTTATTGAGAATCTCTACAATGAAATTATGAGAGAACAATAGCAAGATTTTCTCCTAAATCGTTAAAAATAAAGAGTTTTTTAGATTTTTTTTGACTCTGGAATCAGGAGTATAAAATTACTGCCTTTTGAGTAATCCCCTTTAATTCTATCCTCAACCCATATTTTTCCATTATAACTTCTGATGACTTTTTTCACAAGAGATAACCCTAAACCAATCCCTTTGAAATTGCGGTCTTTAGTAGTTTCTCTTTGAAAGATTTTTTCTTTCCAAGTATCAATAATTCCTACACCATTATCTTTGAATTCTATTTTAATGTAATCAGCATCTGACTTCTGATCTCTTGTTATCTTAATATCAATTTCTGAAATTAAACTTGAGGAATGTCTTATAGCATTAATGAGTA
>CAYNEU010000077.1:0-5322 GCA_964396275.1 uncultured archaeon
AATATCATGGCAGCGAGACCAATTGTTTCTGCTCTTATTTTCTTTTCGTTTTCAGTTAAATCAGGGTACCTTTTATTTACTTCATTAAATGCAAGTTTTTCAACTTCTTCAATGACGTCATCTCCATCGACAACCGTTCCTTCTCGACTTTTCATTTTTCCACTCGGTAAACTAATCATACCATAAGATAGATGATAATTATCTTCTTTAAAGCCTAGCATATCTAATATGGCAAATAACCACTTAAAATGTTGATTTTGTGGATCCCCTACTACATAGATAGATCTGTCATAATTGAAGTCTGCTTTTTTTTTATAAGCGAGATATATATCTTGAGTAATATAAATGGAAGTCCCATCACTACGGATTAAAAATTTATCAGGTAGATTGTACTTTTCTTTTAATTCTACAAAAATAGCTCCATCTTCAGCTTTTTTAAAGATTCCTTTTTTCAGTCCATCGAGAATAATCTCTTTTCCTTTTAGATATAAATCAGATTCAAAGTATTCTTTATCAAATGAGATGCCAAGTTTTTTAAAGGTAACCTTAAAACCTTCTAAAACCCAATCATTCATTTTTTTCCATAGATCTAAAGTATCTTTATCACCCATCTCCCATAATCTTAATAAATTATAAGTTTCTTGCTCAAGACTTGGATCTTTTTCTGTCATTTTACTATACTTTACATAAAAGTCTCCTACAAAATGATCACTTTTTTTATCTGGTTCCCTATTATTTCCCCATTTTTTATATGCAAGCATGCTTTTACAAATATGAATACCACGATTATTATACAAATTAACTTGAAAAACTCTATGTCCTTTATATTCAAGTAAATTAGAAAGTGATTTGCCAAGTAATATATTCCTAATATGTCCAAAATGGAGAGGTTTATTAGTATTAGGAGAAGGATACTCAATAACTATTGTTAGTTTTTTAACGTTCTCTACTATGTCTCTTATCCTTCCATAATCACTTTTTAATTCAAATATATTTTCTAGAATAAATTTTGGTTTAATTATAAAATTTAAGTATGGGCCTGCTACGTCGATGTTATTTATAATCTCTGGGAGTTTAATTTTATCTCTTAAATCCTGAGCTATTGTATTTGGTTTTTTTTTATGAAATTTTGAAAGTTTAAAGCAAGGAAACGCATAAGTATAATCAAATTCCGGAGGAGGTATTTCTATTAATGCTTCTATTTCTTCTAAATTAAGATCTGAAATAAATTCCTTCAGAATATTAGCTAATGCCCTTTTATCTATAACTTTCATTTTCAAAATCGGAAAAAATTCTAAGACGTTAATTTTTAAGTTGAATGTAACTTTTATCTGTTTTGATAAATATATCTAAAATAGCTCATAAAATTTATGTATATGAATTAGGGTTTTATTGAATTATGTCATTTAAAGAAGATGCAAAAAATAATTTACCTAAATGGCCTATATATGATAAAAATGAAATAAGTGCTTTATCATATGTAATAAAGTCAGGTAATTGGTGGGGTGGTTTTCCTGGAGATCATCAAGGTGAAAATATTTGGAGATTTCAAGAAGAATTTGCACAATTTCAAGAAGCTAAACATTGTATTGCAGTGTGTAATGGAACAGTTGCTATTGAATCGGCATTAATTGCTTTAAATATTGGTATGGGAGATGAAGTAATTGTCTCAGATTATACTTTTGTAGCTTCAGCTTCAGCAGTAATAGCAACGAATGCAGTACCTATCTTCTGTGATATTGATCCCGATACTCTCGTGATGGACGTCAATAAAATCGAATCCTTAATTACAGATAGAACTAAGGCAATCATCCCAGTCCATTTGGGGGGAAATCCTGTCGAATTAGATAGATTATTAGAGATTGCTTATAAAAATGGTTTATTTGTTATTGAAGACTGCGCTCACGCCCATGGTTCACGTTTTAAAGGAAAAAGAGTGGGTAATTGGGGTGATGCAGGAACTTTCAGCTTTCAGGCTTCGAAAATCATAACAAGTGGAGAAGGTGGTGCGATTATTTGTAATTCTGATGATTTAGCTGATAAAATTTATTCATATATTGATTGTGGAAGAAAAAAGAATGGTTATTCTTATGCTCATTATTCATACGGAACTAATTACAGATTGGGTGAGCTTCATGCGGCATTGCTACGGAAACAATTAGAAAAGTTCCCACAACAACATAAATTAAGGAATAAAAATGCTCAATATTTTGGAAATAAATTAAATGAAATTGATGGCATTCGAACTATGAAATTAACTCCTGGAACTGAAGAATGTGGTTATTATGTATATCCAATTGTTTTTGATCCTTCACATTTCGGAGAGATAACTAAAAAAGTGTTTAATAAAAAGCTAAACAATAATGGAATTCCAACTGATGATTGTTACCCCCCTTTACATAGGTTAGATTGTTTTAAAAATATAAACTTAAAGAAAGGAATTGATTATAGTAGAGCAAATTGGGGTGAAGAGAGAATTAATGACAAGAATTTTCCTGTTGTTTCAGATATCTATTCTAGAAGTATAGAATTTCCTCATGAAACTCTTCTAGCATCAAAAAAGAAATTAGATTGGATAGTAGAATATATTAAATCGTTAAAATAAGATTAAATAATATAAATTTTATAATATTTTAAAAAAAGGTAATATTTTTAGAAAAAGTTAAAATTTTTTAAGAAAGAATTTAAATTAATTTCTAATAGCTTAAAATTTAGATGTTGGGAACACAATGACAGAAAAAAAAGACAATCTTATGTTGAAATGGAATGATGATACAGGTCAATTTGTCCCTATCGAATCAGATGCAGATATGGATGAAGGAATTTTTATAGAACTGGTTAACGAGGAAAAATGGCGATATTTCTATATAAAAGGTGCCTCATTAATAAACCGTCGTACCGCGTTAAGAGCCGCTAATGGAATATCAAAAACGGGGTATGTTCATCCTAAAACGAATTTGCGATATGGTGTTAATTGTGAACTTCTAGAAGAAATATCACCATATGAAGATATGCCTGAGACTCTTAGAAAATCTCAACGTACGTGGTATAAAGGTGAATATAAACAATACTAAATAAAATGATTTTGTTTTATTATCCTTACTATTTATGAATAAATTAACCCTTAAAGATTGATTATTGAGTCACTTCTTCAATTTTCTTTGTTTTAGCGCTTTTATACATTGTCTCAACTATTTGAAGTATTTTTTGAGCATACTTACCATCTGTCAACGGCTTTTTATTTTGCATTATACAATCTATAAAGTGACTGATTTCTTGCTGATAACCAAAAGACCATGATTCTTCTGGAACTGGAAATGTCCATCCTTTAGTTGTTGAGGCTTTTTCAACAGCATAACTAAAACCTTTTTCACTATATACACTAATTAAATTACTAAATGTTGGTGCTACCTTAATATGACCTTCAGTACCAAATAATTCAAATCTGATATCATAACCCCCTGGAGCTGTCCATGATTCCTCTATAACAGCTTGTACATCATTTTCAAAATACAATATTCCCACTGCATTATCTTCAACTTCACATTTGCCAAATTTTTCCCTTTGGGAGATAATAGTTTTGGTTTGGCAAAATACTTCTGAAACACCACAATTCAAGTACCATACTAAACAAGCAATATCATGAATGCCTAAATCTATCAAAGCCCCCCCTCCTGCTTTAGCTTTTTTATAAAACCACTCAGAGTGAGGCCCTGAATGTTGTTCTTTTCCTCTCCCCATATAAATTATTCCAAGAGCGTCCTCATCAATAATTTCTTTTACCTTGCTAAATGATGGAGCATACATGTTATTTTCACAATAAAAAATCTTTCGGTTAGATGATTTCTCTGTGTCTAACATTTCTTCTCCCTCGTTTATATTTTTTGCTAATGGTTTTTCAACAAGGGCATGTGTTCCGGAATTTAAGATATCTATAGTGACATCTTTATGCAAATAATTAGGAAGACACACAGAAATTGCGTCACATTCCAACTTCAACAAATCTCTATAATCTCCAAATGGTTTACCTGGAATATTGAACTTTTTCATAAAGCTTTTTGCTTTTTCTAAAGAGGATGCAGCGATTCCAGCAATTTCTATATTTGGTACTAAACTATAAGCATAAAAATGATCTTTTGCACTAAAACCAGAACCAATTATACCTACTTTAACTTTCTCCATTTTAAAATATCATTTAAAATAATATGAAATACACTTGATAATCTAATAATTTAATGTGAAGTTTAAGTTTTGTTCCAAAATTCTAATGGAGATAAAAATTCTTTAATTTTAGAAAAAGGACATGCCATAATACAATTTCCACAATCACTGGAATTTTCAACCCAAAATTTAAAACATTTTTCTACATCAACATAATATTTCTTAACTCCGGGATTATTAGAAATTGTGGCTGGTGTAAAGGTCGGATTCTCTTCTTTTGAAATTGCATTATTTTCACAAGCTTCAGCACATTTAAAACAGTTTTTACAATAATCTTTAATTTTTTCAATGAATTCCAGGTGTGGCTGATCAGAGATTAATGGTAAATCTGTAAAAATCTTACATATACGTACTCTTGGACCAAATTCAGGAGTAAGCAATAACCCATTTCTACCTAAAGCACCGAGTCCAGCATCAATTGCTAATGGTATACTAAGAGCAGTATCATTACCGCATTGAATAGCTCTATATCCTAAATTTCTAATAAATTCACCTAAACATGAGATAATAAACGCCATTTTTGAATAAGCGATTGCAGAGGCTGCGGCTGCGGGTTGAGCTGGAGCTGTCGAAATTGCATCTTTATCCATTTCTACACCTATTACTATCACTTTATCTATTCCCTCTGGTAATTCTATAGGTTGATCATATATTGAATCTGTAGCTTTTCCTTCACGAACTTCTTTTTTTGCTACAGCTTCACTAACTTCATTAGGTCTCTTAAATCCTGTTTTGTAAATCCATTTTTCATTAACATCTGCAATACCTACTAAAGAAGCTCCATAGAATTTTGCTGCTTTTTTTATAGTTTTCGTGAAGCTTTCTGAATTTTCAATAATATGTTTAGATTTCATCCAATTTACTCCATAACCAATATCCATCAAATCTTTTCTTTCCCATATGAAAGCATAAGGAAATCTTTCATACACAGTCCAACCCGCTGCTACTAAAGCAAAATCGACCCGTGAATAACCCTCCTTCTTTGATTGAATATGCTTCTCGATATTCGTATCAATCATTTTTTGGTAAGTTGGCAAAGTTTTGTCCCATAATCTCCTAAATAACATATTATTTTTTTGCATAAAACGCTTGTAGACCGTA
>CAYNEU010000078.1:0-7266 GCA_964396275.1 uncultured archaeon
TTCTGGAAATATAAGTACTATATTTCTATAGTTAGGAGAAATCTCTGAAATTGAGAGCTATGCTAAACGTTTACTTCGAGAATTAGCACCAGGGGGCGGGTATATATTTGGTAGTGGGCATTCTATTAATCCCGCTGTGACATTAGATCGTTTTGAAGCAATGCAAAATATTAAAAGAAAATATGGAAATTATCCTATAAATGTGCCTGATTAATTTTGTATTTCTATTTAATTCTTAATACGCCCTAAATTCATTTGCAGCATCAAACATAGCTACTATATTTTGAGGAGGGACCTCTGCTGTAATGTTATGGATATTTGCTGCTACAAATCCTCCACTAGGCTTAAAACATTCAAGATTGTGTTTTATCTCTTCTCGAATTTGTTGAGGAGTTCCAAAAGGAAGTGTTGCTTGTGTGTTGCACATACCACCCCAAAATGTAATCATATTTCCAAAGCGCTGTTTTAAACTACAAGGTTCCATATCAAATGCACTGATTTGTACGGGATTATAGATGTCATACCCTATTTCTGCCCAGTGAGGGATAAATAATGGAGTAGATCCACAACTATGATAATTTATCCTAACATCCGCCAATTCATGAATTTTTTCTGAGAGTATTTTCTCAATCGGTTTGATAATCTGCTCATAGGTTTTTAAATTCATAATTGGCCCCGCTTGTTCCGCTAAATCTCCATTAATACAGACAACATCCAAAAACTCTCCTACTTCATTTAAGAATGTTATGTTATAATCAATCCAGTATTTTAAAAGCCCTTCCATAGCAGCGGTAATTAGTTCTGGTTTTTTCCGTAAGTACTTTAGTGCTTTTGTAAACCCAAAAAGAAAAGTCGTGTATTCGTAGATACAGCCTGTAGGAGGTGTAGATATTGCAAAATCAGTAGTCTCGCGCAATTTTTTTGCATAGTCTTTTAATCCTTTAAATGGAGTCATATCTGTACCATTAGGCCAATCATAATTCTCAATTTCTTGAACTGACGTTAATTCTGAAAGTGGATGGATGACGGGATCATAATATAAAATATCATCTAAGTCTTTATTTGCGTCATTACCCCAAAAACAGCCAAATTGATCGTATATTCCTACATACTTTCCCTCATATTGAGGCTGAAATTCATTTACATTTACCATTCCACCTAAAGGACGGACATATCTTATGTCTACATTGAATCTCTCCAATAGTTCTTCGCATGGTAATGCTATTTGTTGGATAAAATCACAGTATTTAATATCGTTATTTTGAATATCAAGAAAATCTAACAGTTTTTTATACGCTTTTACATGAATTCCAGATTGATGTCCACCTAAATCAATTGGAACCATATCTGGTTCTTTATGACTTAAAGTAATCTTTACTCTTTCTCTTGAATTCATTAGTAATTATGTATATAAATTCTTATAAATAATTTTGGTTAACGACTACGGAGAAAATTTCTCAAATTAATTTCTTTTTAACTTTAATTCTTCTTTTAAAAATGGCTCTAATGTAGCATTACAGCCTATAAATGGAAACTTCGAGTCTATTGATAACTCAATATCAATATTTTCTCCACTTAAAGAAAATATTTTCCCTCCCGCTTCTTTAAGAATTAGCATTCCTGCTGCTACATCTACTAAACGGTTACTTTCTCTTAAGTTGATAAACGCTTCCATATTACCACTTGCAATCTGACATAAGGTCAATGCACTACTTCCCAATATTCTAATTTTATAAAATCTTCTAATAAGAGGAGTTAATTTCTGTAAATTCTCCATTAGATTTTTCATAGGAAGATTAAGTTCAAAAAAGCATTTTTGAGAAATATCGAAATCAGACACGTGAATGGGAGTATTATTATAATAAGCTCCATTTCCTTTTTCCGCCCAATAAATATCTTTATTGATTAGGTTAAGTACTACTGCTTTTTTAATATCACTTACTTTATTTCCAATAGCATAAGCTATCGAAACAGAACAATATGGTACTCCTCTTACAGCATTATTGGAACCATCTATAGGATCAACAATTAACACATTTTGAGTATCTTTAACTTTTACCTCATCTCCTATATATTCTTCCCCTAATTCTTCGCTTATAAGAAGGATATCAACATCTGCTTTTTTCAAAGTATCAACAATTACTTTTTCAGCAACTAAGTCAATTTTCATCGATAAATCACCACCAGCGCCTCGTTTAGATTTTACAGCACCTTCCGTTGTACCTATAAGAGGATTGACTGAATCAAATACATTCATGGCAATCTGTTTTAAGAAGTTAATATTAAGGTCCATAAAAATCAGAATAAATTTACTTATAAGAAAAAATTTACATAGATAATTAATTTTTATGGAGATTTCATAAATTCTAATTCAAGGTTTATGATTTCATTTAACTTATTTAATTTTGTTAATTCCATTAGAATAAGAGCTTTTTCGAAGATTAATTTAGGCCCCATTTTCAACTCTTTCTTTAAATAAATTTTATCGATTTTCTGTAGACTTAGCCAATCTGAGATGAGAATTCCTTTTCTCTTTTCTTCATTTACAAATTTATTAGATACTATATTATAATTCAATAGCTCATTTTTTTGCTCACCTTCCTCAACTTCAAATAAGGCAAAAAATAGAGCTTCTCCAAAGTGATCAGAAATACTAGAGTCCAATCCATTGTTATCTATTAAAGGAACACCTACTTTTATTATAGGTTTCTCTTGTGTTTGAGTTAATATATTTACCTTAAAAATTTGAGGAAATTTTTCCTTTATCCTAATAATAATAAGATTTTTTAAGGTTTGAAATTGCATTACTGAAAGATCTTTATTTAAAGCAATAAGTATCTCTAAAAATATATACTTACCATAAGCCCTTATCTCTAAACTCTCAATTTTTTTAATTTTTGGGAAAGATTCTATTAAATTATTAAGTTCAATTCTTTTATCAAAATCTATTACAGCATCGAGTAAAATTTTAGTAGAGTTTAAAAAAATTTCATAACCTCCTTTTATTATAAAAAGAGCAATGAATAATCCGATTATTGAGTCTAAAAGATACAAATTAAAAATAACACCAATAAATCCTGTTAAAACTGAAAAAGAGATAAAAACATCATATAATTTTTCTCTCGCCTCTGATTCAATGATCGGAGATTTCGTTTTCTTTCCTATTATGTTTAAATAGAATGATAGTAATAACGAAATTATGAAAGAAATAACCAAGAATATGAAAATTGAGCTAGATATAATGATAATTTTAGAAAAACCTGAAATAAAATCTGAAATATCCTTAATAGATTGTGAAATAATACTATATGCAGTATAAAAAATAAGTATTGAAATAATCAAACTGATAATATTTTCAATTTTATAATAACCATAAGGAAATTTTGCATTTGGTTTTTTCCTAGAATATATGATTCCTATTAAAGCAGCAAGAATCATTATTATATCAGTAAGATTATCAAAAGCATCTGCTTGAAGTGCTAAACTATTAGTTATTATAGAAAAGATTAATTTTAAAATGAATAAAGAAATGGTGATAGTTAACAAAAAAAGGTTTAAAAATATAGGGCGTTGATAATACTTTAGATTTTTACTAGAATCAATCATTTTGGAATTCTATATTTTTCAATTATCCATTTATCTACAATGAAATTTTGAGATTTCTCTTTTTCTTTAACATCATATTCACTATGTATTGTACTCTTTGGTATCCAAACCTCATCTCCAGAATTTAAAGTAATTAATAAAGCCTTTGGACTTTCTACTTTAATTTTTGCTTCAATTTCAGTAGTATCTCGTGACATACTAAATTCTGTAGTTTCAACAATATGTAAACCATCTTTAGCAGTAATATGCTCTGAAAAAAGACCAAATTCAGCGTCTTCATCCATTTCGACCTTTTCTTTTGTTCTAGCTTCAAAAGTACCACTTGTGGCAAATTTAATTTTCTCATTTAATATATGATCAAGCATTAGCGTCATGAAATTTAAATTTGGAAATCTTAGTTTTTTAGCATATTCTCCTATAATGATCCGTAAAACTTGACGAGATTGATCCTCCCATCCTACGTAAATCTCTGTTTTACGTTCTTTAAAAACGTGATAACCCCTCCAGTTGGCACTTCTCCTATTTAAAACTTCTAAGATACATATAATTTCTTCAATTGATAGCCTTACAGTTTTTCCCTCTCCGTCAGAAGGTTTCTCCCAAGAGCCATTAGTTTTTCTACTTATACAACTTAAGAATATATAAGGAACTTCTTTTGATGGACTTGTAATCCTAACACTTGTTTTTTGCCCATAAAATGTTTTAGTATGAAAATCTGCCAACTCGAGATCCACTATCAAATTATTTTTCTAAATTATGGTCCACTTATTTATTTAAACTATATTAATTTATTGATTTAAATCTGATTAAATAAATAGACGAATTTTTCGAACAACGTTTGGAAAAGAGAAAAAGTTTTATAAAATTTGATTTTATATAACCGTAAATCAATTCTTTTCGTTGTGATGAAAGATGAAAAATAATGAGAGCGATTCTATTAAGAAAGAGGAGAAGAGGGTTATTATAAGTAGTACTGGTGATTTACAAGAATATGATGAACATATAAGTGCTATGGGAACTGCTAAGATTTCTGGGGGAAAAACCAACAAATCTATACGGATTTCAGGCGATGGAACAATAAACGGCGATTTGGTATGTGATGGACTTACATCTTCAGGAAGTTTAAAAGGATCTGGTAATTTAACTGTTCATGGGGATGTTAGTAGCTCAGGTTCATTTATTATCGCAGGATTTCTCTCAGGAGATCAAAGCGCTGATTTTTCAGGTTCAACACAAATAGGTAATCTTATTAAGATTCAAGGTTCTTTGATTGCTGCAGGTTCTTTTAAAGCAGGGCATTTTGTGAGAGGAGAACAAGAAGTTAAACTTTCTGGTTCTTCAGAGATAAATGGGAACTTGTCTTCTGAGAAGAGTATTAGTATTGATGGATCAACTCATATCGAAGGAAATGTTGTAGCCGAAGATATTCTTTTTGGTTCACAAATTAAGATAAAGAAACAGCATTATAGAGTTCATGGAAGTATCCTTGCTAAAAACAATGTAAATATTATCAGAACGCACGTAGATGGAGATATTAAAGGTAAGGATATTACTCTTGGTCGAGGAACGGAAATTCTCGGAACTGTATATTATGTTGAAAACGTCGATATTGATAAAAAAACAAAATTAGCTAATGAGCCAATTCAGATTAGTTTAGATGAATTATGAAGAGATAAAATATTAGTAGCGAGATATATCAATTATAATTACATTAATTCAATTTCTACGAGCACAGATTCAGGAATTTGAATTTTCATTATAAGGTGCATACTTCTTTCATTAGCAATAATCTCAAAAAGACGTTTATGAATTCGCATTTCAAATTTTGCCCACGTTGCAGTACCTTGTCCAGAAGGAGCTTTTAAAACAGGAACACGTAATCTTTTTGTGGGGAGCGGGATAGGACCATTCTTTCTTATTCCTTGAGATTTACACACAGACATAACTTGATCGCATACGGATAGTAATGCTTCTAATTGAGTACTTGACAATCGTATGCGTGCTTTTTGTATTTTTTACTCACCAGGAAAATTTATTTTAAATCATATATGGTGTAATATCGAAATTATTCCTATTAAATAAATTTTTTCATAAAAGGCTATTCGAATAATTTTAATTAAATCCCAATAAGAATTTATTTCCTAAATGAACGTTTTCCAAATATTTTTTCGCAACCCTTAGACATCTCTCAGCTTGTTTTCGTGGAGTAATCCCTAAATCTCTCATTTGGTAATCCCCATGAAATATTAATAAACTATAGGGTATTTCGAATCATTTTGGATAGATATATAATTTATCTTTAAGTATTTTTTATCATATAATAGACTTATATATTTTTTAAATATAGTTCTATTAATATTAAAATCAAAAAATAATTTAATAAAATGAAAAAGAGGAAAGAAAGTGGCGAAATTTATACAAGAGCCTAATATAAGCCTTGATCGCAATTTTAGGAAGGACTATGTTCTAGTAGAAGGAATTGCTCCTATGAAATTTATAGAACATGAAATAGGGGCCAAATGGGAATTCAAAGTTGATATCATGGATGATAATGTAATCGTAGCATCAGTAATGAAAGTTTTTAAACCTAAAAAACTAGAAGTGAACGAAAAGTTTAAAGAGAAAATAGATGGAGCAAAATTTAAGAAAAAATTTATTGACATGAATCTTGAGTACAGGTATTTTATTAATCATCTCGATTAGAGTCGCGATTTTATTTATATACAAGATCAAACAATTTGATGCTGAAAAAGAAAAGCAGTTAATTTTATTTATTTTTTTCATTAAAGATTTTTGAGTATGTTGACCATTCAGTTGTGAAAGTTTTCAATTCGTGCTTAAATGGACAGTTAGCACCCATCTTCATAACACCGACGTGTAAATCACCCCTATCGGAATATGAAACACACTTGTTACAATAGGAAATCTTACATTTTTCGCAGTGATATAGTGTTTTATACTTATTTCCACACACAGGACACAAGTTATCACCCTTAGAGGGTATTTGATTTATATGGAGAGCACAGTAACCCGTTATATGACCCGTCTTTCTTGTACAACGAGTTCCTTTTTTTGTTAAACCAATACATCTGGTTTTCGCACTCGATCTTGACATTAACAACCAACCTTATTAAGATTAATATCTTTTTTTTTTTTTAAATTTCTTATTTAAATTTCTTATGAGTTATTCTATGTTTTTAAGATTATTTCAACAGATCTACTAGGTTTTACTTTTTTATACCAAAAGCTTCTTCAAGATTTTTTCCTCTAAAATATGGGTCATCTCGAGAACACAATCCTTGTCTGATGGTAAACATACATTTTTCATAAAGCATTTTATTCAAATCTTGCCCAATTTCTGTCAATGAATATTCTATTTTTACTGGACTCTTACCTACAATTTTTATAAATTATTTTTATGGAGACTTCTTTTCACTTCTGTAAAAAGAAGATTTAATTCATTAAAATCCTAACAAGAATCTATTTCCTAAATGAACGTTTGCCAAATATTTTTTCGCAACTCTTAGACATCTCTCAGCTTGATTTCTTGGAGTAATCCCTAAATCTTTCATTTGGTAGGCTCCATGGAATACTAATAAACTGTAGGGTATTTCTCTGTTTATAGAACCAACAAATTGTGCAATTTGTTCGACTTCTTCA
>CAYNEU010000079.1:0-2634 GCA_964396275.1 uncultured archaeon
TATATATTGTCCCGATTTTAATTTTTGTATCTCTGTTCTTCTAATAGACAACCACTTTTACACCTTTCTTTAATTATTTTTATCCAAAATATTTTTAATTTTGACATTTCTTTTAATTTATAATATAATATATTTTTTCAAAAAAAAATATTAGTTTTTAAGAACTAATTCAAGTACAGAAAAAAAAATTAAAACTGGGATTTAATGGTATTAGAGAAATTAGGAAGATCGCTAGATACTGCAATAAGAAAGATCAGACGACTTCCATCAGTAGATAAAGATGCAATTAATGCCCTTATTCAAGAATTACAGAGAGCTTTACTAAGTTCTGATGTAAAAGTAGAACTAGTATTTGAAATGACTGAAAATATCAGAAAAGAAGCCATGAATACAAAACTCCAGAAGGCAAGACGGAGGGATTTCGTGGTTAAATTAGTACACGATGAACTTATTAAACTTTTAGGTGGGAAACCCGCTCCAATACGAATAAAGCCTGGAAAAAAGAATGTTATATTACTTGTTGGGATCCAAGGGTCAGGAAAAACAACTACCATAGCCAAATTAGCAAAATTTTATAAAAGTAGAGGTTATAAGGTTGGAGCATTAACAACAGATACTTGGCGCCCAGGAGCTTATGAACAATTAGTACAATTGTCAGACCAGGTGGGTATAAAATGTTACGGAAACCCAAATGAAAAAAATGCCATTAAAATTGCTATTCAAGAGACTAAAAGAGCAATGAATGATGGAAATGACATAATAATCGCAGATACTGCTGGTAGGCATAAAGAAGAAAAAGAATTGATGAAAGAAATGGCAATTCTTGAACAAAAGTTAAAACCAAATGAGATAATTTTAGTGATTGATGGTACCCTGGGTCAACAAGCATTTAACCAAGCCAAGGCATTTGCGCAAACAACTAATTTGGGATCAATTATAGTCACAAAATTAGATGGGACCGCTAAAGGGGGTGGAGCTTTATCAGCGTGCACAGCATCAAATGTGGGTATTCGTTTCATTGGAGTAGGCGAAAAAATAGACGATTTTGAAGAATTTGATCCATCTAAATTTGTAGGAACTTTACTTGGTATTCCAGATATCGAATCCTTAGTTCAAAAAGTACAAGAAGCTGAAGTAGATATTGAACCAGAAATGGTTAAAAGAATGGTTCACGGAAAATTTACTCTTGATGATTTATACCTACAATTAAAAAGTATAAAGAAAGTTGGAAAATTCAAACAAATATTGGCCATGATGGGTGGCGGAAATATTCCAGATGCTTTAAAGGAGGATGCTGAAGCAAACCTTGCAAAATGGGAAGTTGTTCTTAGTTCTATGACACAAGAAGAAAAAGAGAACCCAAAAGTCATTAAAAAGACTAGAAAAAGACGAATTGCCATAGGGAGTGGAACTAATTATTCAATAATTAACAAAATGTTGGATCAATTTTCACAGATGAAAAAATTCATGAAAAAATTTCTTCAAATGCAAAAAAAAGGGAAAGGAATGCCCGGGATGCCTAGTTTTCCAGGTGGAAAAGCTGCAACTGATTTTATGAAGAAATTAGGTAAATTTTAAAAATTAATGATAACCCTCATATTTGATTAATTTGGTTAATTTCTTATTACTAATAGAAAATATTTCAGACTATTCTAAAAAAGAAATTGATATAGGAAGAACCCCACTTGATATATATAGGCTAAGTTCTTGTATAAGAGAATCATTCTGTTTATCATATAATCTTAGAAAAGAGAATAATCTCTTTTTATACATCCAAAAAGACCATCATCTAATTGAATTTAAAGGAAAAAAATTAAAATATTTAGGTCCTGATGAAAGATCTGAAACATTACTTTTAGAAAAAGTGTTAGATAAAATAAAAAAATCTATTATTTATGAGGATGGGTGGAGGAAATCAACTCCCGGAATTTTTATAAGAAGTTTTTCTGATACTATTTCGTTCATTAATTATTATCGATTAATTGCAAACCATCTGAGCTTTCTTATCATAGACAATGAGGATTATGTTAATGAAAAAACAAAATTTTTCAAATTAAATCAAGATCCCGTAGAAATTAAGGATAACGACTTCTTTATAATTCCAACTTATACTCTGCAAGGTGAGAGATCCAGTTTAATTGAAATATTCAAAGAATTGAAAAACACAAAACTTATCTCTCTTTCAAAAATTAAAGGTGTAGAAAATAAAATTTTATATATTAATTTTATAAAAGATCAACAAAGAACTCATAAAAACCTAGTTAAATGATATTAAAAAATGCTAAGATTTATTCTGGCGGTTTGATACATAAGGGAGTTATACATATCAATACTGGAATAATTAAAAAAGTTATTTTTGAGCCTAAAGACCTAGAATTTAAGAAATTAATCAAAAAGAATCCATGCTTGAAAAGAAAAAAAAGCAAGAAGAAGAGCTGAGCAAAAAATTCCAAAAATTTATTGAGGAAAGAGATTCTCATCAGAAAAGCATCAGAGAGCAGGAGTCAGACCAAATAACTCATCAGGGATTTGTCAGAGGAATTGAACAAAAAACAAATGATTTAAAAATTGACAAAGCGCGATTTAACGCAGAAATTGAAAATCTTGAAACAGAGATGCTGGACTTTGTGGGAG
>CAYNEU010000080.1:0-14819 GCA_964396275.1 uncultured archaeon
GGTGACGCGAACTGAGTATGCGAGACGAGTGCACCCGTAAAAGACGGGGTTAGTGAGGTGGGGGTGTACGTAGGGAGCTTTCGGGCGACCTATTCAGCCCGCCACTCTCAATAGCACGAGTGTGTGGTGTTGAAAGAGGAACCACAAGGTTCAGGCTTAGCGTGTAAGGGAATGTAGCGTAAGTGGAGCAGTAAGGTAAGGTGATGAATGATTTGAGATAATGAGAGGTGGAGTATGTTCTAGAGCAAGGTTTTATTTCTTCTTCTATGAACAGAGAATTGATATTCTGTCCATTAAATCCTAATTAATATAAATTAAGTATTAATATAGATATTTAAGACAAAAAAGTATTTTTAAGTGATTTAATATGGAAAACCTAGATTTTTTAAATGAAGTTGAGCTTATGCAAGGTAAAATCTAATGATTTTTCTAGAACCAGAATAGCCACCACCATCCTAGAGAGTCAAAAATAAATCTTAAAACAATACAGATTATAAACACAAATATAAAGAGAAATACCATTTTCCAGTCTACAGGGCTCTCACCATGGGCGTACAAAAGCAAACTTACAATAAATATGATGATAGACAGGTTAGCTAGTGGAGTTTCAGTTAGAATGATGGCAATCCCCAAAAAAATCTTTCCTATTACAGATTCTGTTTTTCTTCCAGCTTTTTTGACTTTATTTTTTATAGCTTTAGTTTTTACTTTCTCCCTAATTTGTTGGGGTTGGGTTATTTTATCTTTTGGAATGTATTTAACGTTATAATCTCTAATGTTGCTAACATTAACATTTGGTTCACTCAAATATAGCATATGAAGCGACTTTATTTCATTAATCGATTGTGGAATCTTCACTAGGGGATTTCCTTCCAATTCTAGTGTTTTAAGAGATATTAAATTGCCGATTGTCTCGGGGAGTTGCGTTAATTGATTGCTTGATAAATTTAAGGTATTTAATGATTTTAATTTGCCCACTGATAATGGTATATAATTGATTTTATTATTACTTAAACTCAATCTTGTTAGATTTTTCAAATTGCCAATCGACTCGGGAATAGTTTCAATTAAGTTTTCAGAAATTCTTAATGTTGATAAAGAAACAATATCTCCAATGGAGTTAGGAACAGTTGCTAATTTGTTATTTATTAGAATTAATCTTTCTAATGAAGGCAGATATTGTAATGAATCAGGAATGTATAATAGTTCCCGATTATAAACTCCTATCTGCGAAACTCTATTGAATCGCGTTTTAAAGCAAGAGATCTTTTTATGGGTATAATCAAAAGGCAAGGTTTCATATTTTGGTAAATAAACTAGCCTGTCTTTTGTTAATCGTTCTACTTCTTTTAGAACTTTTATTTCTTCTAGAAGCAATAAAGCTCCTCTAAAAGAACAAAGTTTTTTAAAGAACACTGAATCTTCCAAATCCAGTTTTTTAATCCTTGTTAAATTGCGAATAGATAATGGAAGATAACTCAATTCTTTATTATTATTCAAGTTTAATTCTTTTAAGTTAGTTAAATTTCCTATGGTATCAGGTAAAGCTTTTAGTTGATTTCCTTTTAAATTTAAAATCTCCAATTTTTTAAGATTACCGATAGATTCAGGCAGTAGAGTTAATAGATTCTCGTTTAGATAAAGGGTTTCTAATGCGGTGAGATTCCCAATCGATTCTGGTACAATTTTAATTTGATTTTTTGCTAAGTATAAGTGAGTAAGAAATTTTAGGGTTGTCAAATCCTGGGGGAAATCTGCCATATTGACATTTTCCAAATGCAACTTTTCAAGGAATGAAAAATTACTGAAAAAATTAAAATTTGGATTTATAAAATTATTTCGGCTTAGCAATAAAACTTTTAATGATTTAAGATTTTCAATTGTGGTTGGCAAATCAAAAAGTTCATTCTCCAGGAGATTCAATTGTTCAAGTGAATATAATTTACCAATAGATATAGGTAGTTTTTTTATTTTATTATTACGTAAGACTAACTCCGTAAGGTTTATTAAATATCCGATCGATTCTGGTAAGATAGTTATTAGATTATTAGAAATAGTTAAAGATTTTAATGATGTAATTGATCCAATAAACTCTGGAATTTTGTTTAATTGATTATTATATATTTTTAATACCTCTAATGAACTTAAATTTATTATCGATTCTGGAATTTTTTTTAATTTTGCTGGACAAATAGTAATCCCTGATACATGATTCAAATTAACACTGAACAGATTGAGTTCTCTCCTATATTCGACCTTATAAACAAGTTGAAATCTTTTATTTGTTAATTTTTCAATTTGTTTTAAAACATCTGCTTCCATTTGAGGAATTTGAGCTCCCCTAAAATTACTATATTGCATTTTATGTTCAGACTCTTAAATTTGGAATTCTATTGTTTTTAAATTAGACTTTAAACTATTTAAGAATTAACTTTAAACTATTTCATTAGGTATTTCTTCAAATTTGAATTGATATTTGCTACGATTATTAATTTTCGCTTTTTACTAATTTACTATTATAATCTACAAGTATAATTTAACTGCTTCTAATCGGGGGAATTGCTCCACGAAACTTAACCAATATTTTTTCAGTTTACGATCTGAAGAAAAACAAAATCTTTATTTGTGGTTCATACAATGAAGAAACTTTTACTACTCTTCAAGAAGTACAAAAGATTGTAAATGCTATTAAGAATAACTTAGGATTTTTTGAATGAGAATTTAGTCAGTTCTAGAGCAGAGATTTTATTTTTCTTTTTTTAATTGAATTTCAATTTGAATTTTTTACTTCTTTTTATAATTAGTTAGAAATAAGTAGGTAAAGCTGGAGAATTGAAAATGAAATGGGTTAAATATTATAGCGGAATTCTAGTAGGTGGGATTTTATTTCTCTTTTTGCTTCCTGGTATATGGGCAGCTACACCTGATTATGTGGGTGTAGAGGTCGGTGATGAGTATATTTGGGAGTTTGAGTTTGACGAGGTGGTTTATAATAAATCTGTGGCTGAAGGTATAGACACTGATCTTTTTGGTTATTTTGATGAGGTTAAGGGGCTCAGATTTACAGTGGAGAATATCTATCCGGAGCGCTATCAGGATGGTTGTATTGGAGTTCCTGTTGAGATTATTAGTTATATAACATTTTCAGAGATTAACGAGAGCGAATGGATTTTTCTTGGAGTAGATACCGATTATTTGCTTGCGAATCCAATTGATATGAATATTATAAGTACCTCAATGAACTTATGGATCACTCCCTTAGTTCCCCGCAATTTAAACTGGTCTTTAGTGGCGGAATCAATTGAAGTTGCAAATGCGAGTACTTGGTTGATTAAAGGCTGGTCTCGTGGGCTGATTGGTCTACTTTATTGGAACGGGACTGATCTTCCTTTGCGTATCTTTAATGAGTATACGTCTGATGGGGTGTTAAGTTATTCGATGGCGTATTATGGTCTTGAGCTCATTTCCACGATATCTATATATAAGGAAAGTTATGATGGTGGTTCTCAACAAGGCATTTCGGGTTTTCCAATAATAATTTTTACGATAGTTGCATTCCTTTCTGTGGTATTAATTATTGGAAAAGTAAGGAAAAGATCTTAATTTGAGATGAAAAGGGCTGGAGCATGTTCTTGAGCTAAGATTTTTACATTTTTTATTCTTTTTAGGTTGGGAAATCGAAATGGGTTTAAGGTATGCGGTATTATTAGAAGTAATCATGGGGTGGTAGTCCAGCTTGGTAGGATTCCTGGTTCGGGATCAGGAGGTCGAGGGTTCAAGTCCCTCCTACCCCAGAGTAGAGTGTGTTTTAGAGCAAAATTTTTCCATTATTAAAAATTTTTCCATTATTATAGAAAGTTTTCAGGTATATATCTTGATCCAGCACCCACTTAAGGTGTAGTGTTTTTTAGCGTATGATGGAATGATAAGGTAAGTTGATGGATGATTTGAGATGAGAAGGGTTGGAAGGAATATGTTCTTGAGCAGAGAATTTTTTTTTTAATAAAAATTTCTTAGAGAAAAAATCAGGTGAACTTCTAGGCTTGGATTATCCATCTCTTATAATAACAATATATTAAAAAAAGGAAATTGTAAAGTATTGCCTTATCTTTAAAGGAAAGTGGAAATAAATAACTGTAAAATAAAAATTATAAATATAATGTTATTTAGGAGGGTTTAAAAAACTTTTATTATTAAATAGGTATATCTAATTATATGAAAAAGAAAAGAATGGTTTTTTTCTATTTTTATAGGGTTTCTAGAGAAAAATGAATAATACTTAGATTTCTAGAGAAGGTAGAGATATAGAATTTGCTTGAATTAAAAAATATTTATCATTATTATGGGAGTGCAAGGGTACTTGAAGAACTCAATTTAAAAATTGAAAGGAAATCTCTAAATGCTATTATTGGCCCAAACGGTGTTGGAAAATCAACACTCCTTAAATTAATAATTGGTTTAGAAAAACCTAACAGAGGCAAAATAGAATTCCTAGGTGAACGAATTGATGGCTTAAAGGCTCATAAAATCACTAAAAAAGGAATCTCACTTTGTCCAGAACGTCGTAGATTATTCTATGATTTAACTGTCTTTGAAAATTTTAAAGTAGGAGGAAAAATAGTAAAAAGCAGGGAAATGTTTAAAAACCAATTAAACTTTGTTTATGAAACTTTCCCACGTCTTAAAGAAAGAAAAAAACAGCGAGCAGGAACATTAAGCGGGGGTGAACAACAAATGCTTGCGATAGGCCGTACATTAATGTCAAATCCAAAATTACTCTTGTTGGATGAACCTTCAGTAGGTTTAGCTCCAATTGTAAAAAAAAAGATATTTAGTGCAATTAAAAAAATAAAACAAGAAGGAACAACCACTTTATTGGTTACACAGGATATATTTTTCGCAATGCATGTCGCCGATATTATTCATGTACTTGAAAACGGAAAAATTGAAATAAGAGGAACAAAAGAAGAATTAGAAAAAGAACCTCGAATAAGAAAAGTATATTTGGGAATTTAAGTAATTTAAAATTTTAAATTTTGGCATAGTATTTTAACATCTGTAGCTTTAAACTTTATAAATACCTCAGAATTTTTTTCTAACTTCAAATTTTTCCGAGATACTTCTGTATTGGTTATTACAAACTTCTCAGATTTAAATCTCATCTTTAAGATGAGAAGGGTTGATGGATTATGTTCTGTAGTCGAGATATAATCATTTTTATATTTGTAGAAAACTAAATTTATGAGCACAAAAGGTTAAAAAGTGCATTATCCTATGTTTCATTTTGAGGCTTCGAAATTATATTGGAATTATTGGATTTGTTTTAATCATTATAATTATATCTGGTACACATTTATATATCCCACCAGGGTTGGTACCGATAGCTTTTTGGGAGTATCCAGTTTTCATAATAGTTGCTTTAGCCGGAACATTCTTTCTTAACACTTTTATAGAATATGGTGTACTTTATGATATTTCTAGGTCACATGATGTAGATAAACGAAAATTATTAATCTCTGTAATACTAGTTCAAAAGTTTGAACGAACAAAGGTTTATTATCATAAAATTGATCATTTTATTGGAAGAATAAAATATTATATAGTATCCAAATAGAAGATGTCTAAGCTGATGAAGAAAAGAGAGAGTATATTGCTAAAACTAATTCTTATAGGTGTTTTAGTATCTTCTACATTTGTAATAATCTATTTTTGGCCTTCCGCGGCTAATGAGTGGGATGATTATACTGAATCCGGTATATATACAGCATCGGAAGAAGTAAATATAGGAAATATTACTTATTATTTAGAGACCTATATGTGGCGTGATTTTATGCCAATTTCTCCTCCAGATGGAAAACCTTTAATTGTAATTATAAAAATTCATGTAATTGGTGTTTTGGAATTCCCTTCTGTGATAAACCTTGAACGTTTATGGTTAATAGATGGTACAGAAATAATCTCAGCCTTACCAACAAATGAATATAAAGTATATGGGAATATATTTGAGATGACATTTCGAGGTGGTCCAAAATGGGGTCCGGGCATTTCAATTGATGTTGTTGTTAAACTAAAAGGAATAAACTTTAGTTTTTACTATTTAAAGGCAATAAATCAACCAATTCATAGAACTGATTAAAAAATTATAAAATGCACCTTTAGTGTGCGAGGGATATGGAAAAGAGTTATAAGGTTTAATGATGGCTAATTTGAGATGAGAAGGGGAGATATATGTCCTTGATTATAAGGTATTTAATTTTAACTTTATTTCTCTTATAGAATTATTTAATAAATGTCTCTTATTAATTATAAATGTTAGGAATTTTAAATTTAAAATGCAATTAAAATTAAAGTAGATGGGTGAAATTATGTCTAAAGAAGGAAGTGAGAGAATTAGTTGGAGTATGAAAGGAGTATGGTATGAAGCTTGTGCCTCTGAAGGTCTTTGTTCATTTTATTTTGGGAGAGATAGAGAAACTCCATGCAAATCATTTCAAATGTTCCAATATAACGAAGGAAAAATTGGTGACGTAGATATTAGTGGAGTATTAGCTATTAATGTAATTGATTTATATTCTAATAAAGCTGCTGATGTTCTGCCAAAAGGTGGAGAAGGAGGGTTATATATTAGTGATAAAACTACTGAAGAACAAAGGAGGTATTTAGAACCTTTATTTATTAACAATATTCCTGGTGCAATACTTTTAAAAAAGTTTTTAGGAATAAAATATGTTGATATTAATTTAAGTCAAGAAGGAAATACTTATCATATCACTATGCCTTACGGAGAAATGAAATTATCCTACGCTCCTGGGCTTGATGGGAAAAATCCTCAAAGACTTCAAAATTCTCTTTTTGGTATGTTCCTCTCAGATTTCAAAATCTGTAATACTCACTTCTGGAAATATAATGATTTTGGAAAAAATTGGGATTTTAAGAACAGAAGCGGGATGATAGCAAGTTTTGATATGCAAGGAAAGTCAAAGAAATTCTAAAAAATCTATTTTTTTTCTTTTATTTTTCAGCAATCTAAAAGAATTATTTTATTCAAAAATTACTGTTAATTATGAAAACATTAATTGCATATTTCACTATGGGAGGAAGAACAAAGAAAACTGCAGAGGCTATCGCAAGTGCTCTAACTACTCATGAGGTGAGCTACTTTCCAGTGGAATTAAGCGGAAAATTTATTGAAAAAATAAAAATGTTAGATAAATTCGAGAATAAAGATTTTTCAGCAATAGAAACTGAATTAAATGGTCTTAATGCTGCTAGTTATGAATTAATTCTTTTTGGTATGCCCACATATGGAAATTTTCCACCAAAAGCTTTTGATGAAATCCTCGCAAGAATGAGAAATCTTAGTGGAAAAAAAGCAATTGTATTTAACACTGCTCGTTTTACTGGTGGAAAAGCATTAGAATATATGAAAACAAAAGTTGAAGAAGCAGGAGCCGAAGTAATCGACCAAAGAAAATTTAGAAAATTATTCTGGATCGGAACAAAAAATGCCATTACATTTGGAAAACAAATTAATGAGAGATTAGAGTAATAATTTGAAAGCCATTAGTGAAATAAAGTATCTAGAACTGTAAGGATTGGTTGATTTAAGATAAGAAGGAAATGAATATTTCTTTGAGATAAGATTTTTTTGATTAATTATTTGTCTTCTTTTTCATCTCACTTTTGATAAATTCAATGTTTTCTTTAAGTGTTTCTGTTATAGGCTCATCTCCCATCTTAAGGTTATCTAAAATCTGAACTGCATCTTCGAATCGTTTTAATGCTTCAGGATATTGAGATCGTTTATAATATAATCCAGGTATTTTAGAAAACTTAAATGAAATACATTGTAATGCAGTAATTAATACCCAAGAAACTGTAAGAGTTGCTAATATCCATTCAATTAATGGATTCAACGTTGCAAGAAATATAATTAATACAACTCCTATAATAAAATTGTAAAAAAAAAATTACTCAGATTTACTTTTCTTAATTTATCTCGATGATAATTCTAAATATAATATAAATAATCCAAGGGATAAATGGAAGTATTAAGGCAAAAAATACTAAACCGATGGGACCAATAAACAACGTACTAAGTAGAATCCACCACCATGCAACCCCTCTTTCAACCATAAAATCAATAGATATAATGCCACCTAAAATTGCACCAATTATTAATAAGCATTTAATAGGCTCCTTACGTAATAAGGCAGCATAATACTGCCCTGTTAAGGTTCTCTTATTCCTTACTTTTGCTTTTCTATCTGAAATGTGCTCCTTTTCTTCAAGCACATAAAACTGTTTTTCTAAATCATCCAAATTAGCCACCTTTTCTTTTCATTAATTTAATTTTTTTTGAGTTTTTTAAATTAAATATGGTTAAGATTATATTTTTAGTCTACTATCCAGAACCTCAATTGGATTTCTGGACTATTATTGGACTAGAAAATTAACTCAATATTATAACTAATTTCACACACCGGTTTAAATTAAATACTAGGTTTATTTTTTGGAATTGATGGCATACAATTTTATAATCAAGGATCAGGATTCATATGAACCTATAAGTATAGTAAAATGTTATTATATGAAAGATGCTATTAAAATTGTATTTGTAAAATTGCCAAATGGGAAAATAATTTGTGTTCCTAAGACAACTATTCAATCTGAATTCTCAAGAGATATAACTCTCTTACAAGACATCATTATTGATGATTGGATTTTGAGGAAATTTGGTTTGATCATATAATTAAGATAAATTTTCAGGCGCCCTAGACAACTTAGACAGCTAGCTTTTCTTTGATTTGCTCTACTAATTTATTAGATTCCTCAGAATCAGTCATAAATTCAATTTCGTCTTGTGATGATATCCCTACCCCTAGTTCTACAGCTCTCTTAATCTGTTCTTGTTCAAAAATTGAACCCTTAGATACTTCTGGAGTTGTCCCTAAAATCCGGAGTATTGCAACTCCCACAGCATCTATAGCTACCTTATCAGTTCCTGCAACAAAAACATTTGCTTCTTTTCGGGTACCTTCCATTGGTCCACGATCTACAAAACTAATGAGACCATCCATGATAATTAAGTCAGGTTTGTATACAGAATTTATTTCTGCAATCATTTTCCTTTGATGCTTAGAAGAGTGTAGCTCTCCCATATTTTTTTTTGATACCATTCCTACTGCGTTCTTTAGTGATAAAGTAAAGTGGCCACCATACATGTGGGTTTTTAAGCAACATGTTTCAACTATACATTCTGCATCATTATAAATTTTGGCAAAAAGGAATCCATCTTTCCAATGATTATCTTTGGGTTTAATGAGAACATAATCCCCATTTGGGATATCAGTCAAATCAACTATCTTAAAATCAAATTCTTCTGCTAATCCATATAATCCTTTTCTTTTAAAAGTTTCAGCAGTTTTAGCTGGACCACTTCTTTCCGCCACTGTTATAGATTTGGCACCCATTTCTTTTAACTTAATAATAAGCTGCTTTATAGTTTCCATTGAGCTTGATGCAGGAGGAGGATCAGCGGTATTAAAATTAGGCTTGAAAATTACATGTTTATCTTTAACAGGATTAATCCCTAATAATTCTAAAGACTTATTTACTCCATAAACTCGATCCTGTGTAGAAATAACTGCTATTTTAGTCATATTATTCACCATACAATGGGTATTAAATTAAATCTGTAAAATTAAAATTTATCATTATAAAAATTAGGATCTTGCGTAAAGAATAATAATGTGGAAAGGTCTATGGTTAAGATAAATTTTAAAAGAAAGCTTAAATAGGGAGAAGACATAATTAAGCAATGGAAAGAAATCTTGAGATAATAAAATTAGATTTATTTTAGTAAATAAAGTAAATAGAAATAGGAGGAATAAAATAATGAAAGATTTAACTGTTATTTTGAAAAATAAGCCGGGTACTTTAGCTGATATGGGTGAAGCATTAGGTAAAAATGGCATTAATATGGAAGGATTATGTGCATTTCCCCAAAAAGGTGAAGGTGTCGTTCACATTTTGGTTGAAGATGAAACTATAACTCAATGGGCACTCGAAGATGCTGGTTTTGAAGTACGGGCTATACGTGATGTACTGGTTATAGATATCGTGCATGCTGTAGGGAAACCCGGCACTGGGGGAAAGATAGCTCGAAAAATAGGTAATGCGGGAGTTAATATTGACTTGATCTATTTAGCTGAAAATAATAGAATAGTTCTTGGAGTTGATAATCTAGATAAGGCTCGCGCAGCTTTAGAGAGATAATGAGAAGAACGAGAATAAGTATATTTAAGAATAAAAATTCTCTCCTTTTTTTTTTTAATTTTTAAGATGAGAAGGCTCTAAATATGGAAGATTTTTAATTTCCATGGATGTTCCGGTTGCCTCGATTAATTTTCGAAAATCTTGTCCGGAGATTTGTAAAGTTTCGGTGTTTACATTTGGATGACAACATAACTCTTTCGCATTCCATACACTTTCATCAATAATGAATATTACCTTGTCATCGGTATCATTAACTAATCCAATTGGAGAAACTGCACCAGGTGTAATACCTAACGTTTCAGAAAGTTCTTCAGGGTCTGCAAAACGAACTTTTGGAGCACTTATCATTTTACGGAATTGATTTAAATCCAAACGTTTTTGATGAGGTATGGTAACTAAATAGAGTTGTCCAGATTTTTTATTTTTGAGAAATAAATTCTTGCAATGAGTTCCAGGGATATGTCCACAATGAATTTTAGCCTCAGGAACAGTAAATACTGCGGGGTGAGTGTGTAAGATATATTGAATTTTATTATCAGATAACCATTGCTTTAATGAATCTTCCATTATTACTCAATTAATTAAAAAGTTATTTGAGTTATAAGTTTTTAAAATTAAAATTCAAAAATAGAAAAATATACCTTAAATCATTAGTACAGACATTTATTAAAGAAATCTATTATTGAAATTAAAATTGAAATAGCAGTAGAAAATATCAATAATAAAGAGGTTGTTACACTCTCACTTAAAGCAGTTAAAAGTAGATTGTGTTATTTATCCCCGGAGAAGAAAATAAGGTTTTAGCTATTGCTGTGCGTAAATCTACACTTAAAAAATAGCTTAAATGCAAAATATTATAATTTCCTTACTTTAGGGTACGAGGAGGGTTTTATAGTTAGTTAAATTTTAAGTGTATTTAGATATTTTGGCGGATGACGTACTTTAAATGCTTGTTCAAATGCATATGCCAATTTAAGAAGAATTGGTTCTTGAAATAATCCCCCAATAAATGAAATCCCAACTGGAAGTCCAAACACATAACCAGCGGGAACAGTTATATTTGGATAACCTGCAACAGCAGAGGGGGACGAACTTCCTCCTGTAGAATGATCTCCGTTAATATAATCAATAAACCATGCGGGACCTCCGCTGGGAGCAACAATAGCATCAAGTTGATTTTCTTGGATAATTTTATCAATACCCTCTTCACGAGCAAGTTTTTGACATTTTTCCAAAGCTGTTTTATATTCTTCACTAGAGAGAGGTCCTTTTTCTTCTGCCATTTTAAATATTTCTTGGCTAAAATAAGGCATAATTGTGTCTTTATTTTGATTATTATATTGGATTAACTCATTTAATGTTTGAGGAAAATCATCTGGAACATTATTCTTTAGAAATTCGTTCATATCATGTTTGAAATCATATAGAAGAACTTCATATTCGGGATCTTGTAGATCATTTACTATAGTTAAATCAGTTGGATCTATAATCGTAGCACCTAGCTCCTTCATCTTCTTAATACCTTTTTCTATTACTTGATCTACATACTCATTTCTGCCAAAAAAATTACGAGCAACGCCAATTCTAGCTTCGTGCAGTCCATTAATATCTAAAAATTCAGTATAATCAGTTGGAATCTCATTATTATCCATTATAATACCTGGATCTTCTGGATCAGCCCCGACTATAACACTCAATAAAGTAGCGATATCCTCAACTGTTCGTGCCATTGGACCTGCAGTATCTTGATTATGTGAAATTGGAATTATTCCAGTTCGACTAACCAACCCGATTGAGGGTTTGATTCCAACTATTGAGTTTATTTGTGATGGACAAATAATAGAACCATCAGTTTCAGTACCAATTGCTCCTCCACATAGATTTGTAGCAACAGCTACTGCGGAACCAGAACTAGAGCCACAAGGATTGCGATCAAGTACATATGGATTTAGGGTTTGACCTCCACGACTACTCCAGCCACTTGTTGAACGTGTGGATCTGAAATTAGCCCATTCACTAAGGTTTGTCTTACCCAAGATTATCGCTCCCCTTTCTCTTAACCTCTGTACAATAAAAGCATCTCGAGCAGCTCTATAACCATCAAGAGCTAATGATCCTGCGGTAGTCATCATTTTATCAGCAGTAGATATATTATCTTTGATTAAAATGGGAATACCATGTAAAGGTCCGCGAACCTTTTTATTATTCCTTTCTTCATCGAGGATTTCTGCAATTTTTATGGCATCTGGATTTAATTCAATTATTGAATTAATTTTTGGTCCTGCTTTATCGATTTTGCTAATCCTTTTTAGATAATTTTTCGTTAGTATTTTTGCTGTAAGTTTCCCCGCTTCCATTAACTTCTGAATTTCAGAAATAGTATATTCAATCATTTATGGTCATCCTTTTTTTAGGAATTATAAATGAAAAGTTATATTTAAAATTAAAAAATTAGTATTTATTCTTACTTATGAATTCTTCTTAAGAGTTTCCCAGACTTTGATTGTTCTATCAGCCCTTTATCATTGACCCAACTCGGGATCCTGAAAAATGAATAAAAACATTTGAATATATATTAACATTTAATGTTGAAGTTGTAGTATCTGGGTATGAACCTATAGTAAAAAAAGAATACCTTAAAGAATAACTGTCCTTCTTAAAGAATCTTAAAAATGCCATACTAAAGGCGATCTCTGAAGGAAAAGGAGCAAAGGGGGTTGTAATCCCAGAATCAATTAACAAACCGGCAGATGATTGGCAGATTCCACGAGCACTAGAATTATTATGCAAGTACTATTCTGACAACAAGGCATAGAGAAAATTTCCACTTTTTTGCATTAAGTAAAAATGTTTTTATAAGGTTGTATCAAAAAAATATAACATGGATATTTATAATATAATTAAAATAATTACAGCAATCATAACAGTTGTAATTGCTATTACAGTTGGATTTCGTGTGTTACGCTTAAATCCAGGTGATTTATTAAATATTTGGTTTACTCTATTTTTTATATCCTCTTCCCTCGGATTTTTAATATATACAATTTATCATTTAATACTAAATAATTCGCAGATTATTATTCCCATTATGATTACAGCTCAGATAATTTTCAATTTTATCTTTATTTCCTTAGTGATGACAGTTTTCATCTTAGAGAAATATAAAAAGGTTGCGATGAGTCTAAAATATCTTGGATCAATGATGGTATTATTTTTCATAATGAGTTTTGGATATTTTATCTGGACACCAGAATTAAATATGGATCGATATGAAAAAGGCATTGTTGATACCAACACTCCCACTGAATGGTTTATTTTCATAACTATTGTCAGGACAATAATGTCTATTTATGTAGTATATAAATACGCGATAATAACAAAAAAAATTGAAGAAGAAACTAAAAAGAGAGTACAGTGGTTTTTTATCGGAATTATTTTCGCCATAATTGGGATGTTCATCAATCTAATTGGAGGATTCCTCAGATCAATTATAATTGAAATTTTTGCTTTAATTGCAATTGACATCGGAACAATAGCACTATTAAAAGGTTTTTTGATTAAATAGAATCTTTTAGAATATGAAGAATGATTGCAGAACTAAGATAACTATTTAAAACTTTAGAAGAGGGTTTGAAAATGCTTAAACCTTTACTTCTTTCTATTTTTTGAAATTCCCTTAATTTAAACTGAAATTGTTAAAAATGGAAAATTAAACTTCAAACCTTATTCCATTTAATGATTAATTTCAAAAAGATTTGAGTATAATAAATTAATATGAATAATGAGGATTTAGATATCTATCAAGAACTGCAAAAACATCTAGATAAATTACCAATTGGATATCCTGCTACAGAATCTGGTGTTGAACTGCGAATTCTAAAGCATCTTTTTACTCTAAAGCAAGCAGAACTAGCAATGAAGCTGGGGTTCCAACCTCTACCTTTAAAGAAAATCTATAGAAAGGTTAAAAATAGTGATATAACGATTGAGCAATTAGAACAAGAGCTTGATAAGATGGAGGAAAAAGGTCTTATAAATTTCGGTTCAACTAAAGAAGGAGATAAGGAAATAAAATATTACGCAAATGCTCCAATGGTCATCGGTTTTTATGAATTCCAACTAAATCGACTCACTGAAGATTTTTATAATGATTCTATGCAATATTTTGAAGAGGCGTTTCTAGCGGAATTTAATAGGACAAAGATCCCTCAATTACGTACGATTCCTATAGAAGAAAGTATATCTTATGAGCAAAAAGTTTCAAATTATGACGAGCTAAGAACAATGATTGAAAATATAGGAGAACCCATATCAGTTCAAGAATGTATTTGCAGACAAGCAAAAGATCTTGTCGCAGATCCTTGTAAAAAAACAGATCTCCGGGAATCTTGTTTTGCCTTTCGAAGTGCAGCAAAAATATATATAGATAAAGGATTGGGACGAGAAATTACTAAAGAAGAAGCAATAAAAATTTTAAAGAAAGCTGAAGAGGATGGCTTAGTTATACAACCAGGTAACTCTCAAAGACCAATGTACATCTG
>CAYNEU010000081.1:0-1612 GCA_964396275.1 uncultured archaeon
AAAATCAATTAGTATCTATAATCATAAAAGAAAATGGAGTCCATACAGTAAAAATTACAAAAATTTGAACTTTTCTTAAGCAATTAATATGTCTTTAATCCCAATTCAATTTTTCATAATTTTTTTGTGTTACCTCTCCAAGCCCTTCTAATATACTCCTTGTTCCTTCTTTTTTATAAACTTCCATTAATTCATCCATTGTAGTCATTCTTCCCTTTTTAGCGGACAGATATGCTAAAAGAACCACCGCAACACCTTGTCTTGCTTCTTCTGGTGTAAATTCTGGTTTCTTATCTTCTAAAATACATTCAGCAAAATATGCATCTTCATGGCCCATGGATATTTTATAGTAATCAGGAAAAGGACCGTGTTCAATTTCAGGACTATAATATGCTCCCTTTACTTCAGCCTCAGGATGAGAGGAAAATATTTTAACAGGTCTCTCCCAGTCGTGATCTTCAAAAATCGTACCTTTTGTTCCATGTAATTCTGTTTTGTTTGTAAGCGGATGTACTGTACTTGAGGAAATATCCACCGTCACGGTAGCTCCGCATTTATAGCGTAATAGAATTATGGCTGTATCTTCTCCTTTATTAGGAGGCGATTTCAATGTCTTACTTAACCAACATTGAGCTGAATCGACTTCGCCAAGAATCCAATTTAGCATAGTAAACTTATGTACTCCTTGATCTGAAACTACACCACCACCACCCTTTGTGTATGTGAAACCCCAATCATCAACACCAAAGAATTGTGAAGCAGCATAAGCACCTTCATAAGTTCGACCAAGAAATACGTCTCCAATAAATCCACGCTCAACAATATCTTTTATAAATTGATGAGCTGGTAGAAATCGATGATTTTCTGCAATCATAAATTTTATACCCGCTTTTTTGGTTGCTGTAATCATCTCATCACATTCCTCAAGCGTAGTTGCCATTGGTTTTTCACAGATGACATGTTTTCCAGCCTCAGCCACAGCAACAACTAAATCTTTGTGTAAATAATGTGGTACTAAAACCAGAACCGCATCAATATCACTTTTTAAGAAGTCATCCAATTTCGAAAAAGGTTCTAACTTCGAATATTTAGCAGCTTTTGCTAACTTTTTCTCATCGATATCATAGCCCGAGACAAATTTTAATCGTGGATTATTTTTGGTGCCTAGTTTATGGTACCGCCAAACAGCAGAACCTGCTCCGATTATTCCAAACTTTAAAAAATCATTCATTCAATTATCCTCCAATAATTTTTTAGTAATTAATTAATATAATTTATTGCCTTTAGGTTTATTATTCATTTAACAAAAATTTTCTTATCTAAACTTGAGAGCCGTTCACATCCATTACTAGTTATTCTGTAACAATCTTCAATTCCCATTAACCCTTGATTTTTAATATTCTGCCAGATTTCAATATCAAAAACCATATTCTCTTCAAATGGTCGATCTAGTTTTTTTATTGGACTAAATAAATGAGTTTCTTCACATTCTAAACCGATACTGTGCCCTGTTATAAAAGCTCTTCCCCTCGTTATTAGAGACTTACTAAATTTACTCGCATCAGAATATAGTTCTTTCATATTTAAATCAGGGTAAATTTTTTGTTCACAG
>CAYNEU010000082.1:0-3890 GCA_964396275.1 uncultured archaeon
TTCCTTCAAACTGTCCAGAAAGCAAGCTTAGAGGATGGTAGATTCCAAGATGTCTTCCCAGTAACAGATTGGGGAACAATAGAAGTCCGAATTAGCGATGCACAGATTTCTATATGTCGCCGTATCGGAGTGGGAATGTTAATTCAGGCTATGTGCTATAAAGCTAGAAAACTGCTAGAAAAGGGAGTTTGGGTACCTGATGCCGGTAGTGAAACAATAGCAACAAATCGTCAAGGAGCAATTGAGAGGGGTTTGATTTCTTTATTTCGACCTATAAATATTACACGTGAAAAACTCGCACAATATGATCCTGAATTTGCTGAACAATATTTAGGTCCAGAAACTCAACCTATAAGATATATGACGCAAGCAGTTCAAAGAATGTTTTTCTACTTAAAAGATGTGTTAAAAGAGTTAGGATTTTTATATTCTCCCTTTTTGAAGCCACTATTGCAATCTGTTTTTGGCAGCGTTTCTTATGCTGAGCCACCGATAACGGAAGCGGAGTATCAACTTTCACTTTATGATTATAAATTACAAAATGGAGAGGATCCAAGCATTTTATATGATTTAATTTATTTTACGATATTATATTGCCAAGATCCTCTAAATAATCCACTTACAGGTGTTCTTACCCTTCCAAAAGAAATGAGAGATTAGTATATTTAGTTTATATTTTTCACTCTCTTAACTCAGAATTAAAGTGTAAAGCATTGTATATCCTAATATTATTAAGAAATGAATTGTTGCGAAAAAAGCTCCATATTTTAGTAGGCGTTTGTAATCCAAATTTGCAACTCTGTATTTTTTTGCCAATGATAGAGTGAGAAGATCACAGGCGGAACCTTGTGGTAAAAAATTACCCGCCAGATTAACTCCACTTATGAACGCAATGATGATCGGATTAGGAAAGAAACCCTCTCCTATGAGAGCTGAAAAAATCGGGAGAAGGATGATGGTAACTGGTGTACCTGCTAGAAATGCAGATAAGAGGGAAGAGATGCTTAATGTCATCAACACTGCGAGATAAATGTTATTATTTACAAGCTTTACCAATCCTGTGGAGATCAACTCTGAAAAACCGAAGTATGATAAAGAATTCGAAAGAATGAATAAGATCGCAAATACAATGATGAGTCTCCACGAAATATCATTCTTAAGATCTGAGAAATTAGTTTCCTTAGAGTGAATTAGAAGAAGAGTTGCTGCGGATATGGTCGCGACTAGTGCAGGCGTGAATCCTAAGACCATGAACACGAAAGTACTTAAAACTATAATAACTGTCATGAAAAAGTACTTTTTATTTTGTATTACAATTCTTGGGTCAAGTATCTCTAAAAGTATCTTCTTATTTCGTTCAGTTGGTTTTTCTTCCTTTTTTAAAATAAACCTATCCATCAAAAAAATGGTAAATATTAATGTGATTAAAAACAAAATGCCCATATTAGCAAAATACTCACCAAAACCCCACCCAAATTCCTGACCTATAATTAAGTTTTTCAAGCTAGAGACAGGGGTTAGTATAGCACCAATATTTATCGTAATGGTCATCCCCATCATGTAGGTACCCGAAGGTATCTCTAATACTCGGCATGTCCTATAGATCAATGGAATCAGTATCAAAGAAAGAGTTAAATCCTCGATAAAGCCAACAATTATACCTGTAAATAGGCAAATCATATAAAAGAATAATCTGTTATTCCCTTTCGTTATATGAATCAATTTTATGGCTGTATATTCTAAAACTTGGTCATTAACTGCAAAATAGATAATTATTTGCATGGCAAATATGAAGATTAACGTGTTAAAATTGATAAATCCAAGGATATCTACCTCATCAACATTACCAAAAGTAAGCATTGAAAGTACTGCGATGACTCCTATGAGTAATGCAATAGGTAAATAATCGATTTTATCTTGAGAAAAAAACGCCATTAAAATAGCAAATAAAACCAAGATTGACAGTATTGCCGGTAGGTTCATTCTATAAAAGAAATGGTATTTATTTTAAAGATATACTGAATATAGAAATTAAATTCACAAGAATAGAAAAACCTTATTTAAGCTATAAAATAATAATGATTAAAATTAATCTCGCTAAAATAGTATCAGGATAATAGAAACTTTTTTTTTCTTCTTTAATTTAATTAATTTTGATTGAATTTGCATGAAAATGTATTAATAAGTAAGTTTTAATTAGGTAATTATTACTAATTTCTAAACAATAACAATTTTTGATTTTTCTATGTTAACATGTACAATAGAACAAGATGGAAAAAAGCGAGTAGAACATTTACTTGTAATTGATGCGCATTCACATCTAGGGCAAGATGTTGATGGAGCTACAATGATGAATCCTTTAGCTCCAGGCGCAGGAACCTTCGATTTTTGGGGTAATGTCCAAGGTAGAATTAAGGCAGATTGGGAGAAGACAGGGGAACAATCATTTACAACTACAATGGATGGGAAATTTACAAAAATCTCATGGTCGTTCACTCCTTTTCCTTTTACTGATAGACTTAATACTGAGCTTGAAAAGCTCGGAAAAAGTCATTCTGATTTAAAAGCAAAATCTAAGTTTTATTCATTTATAGATCAAGGTGTATGCTTTCCATTTCAAGATGTTTTTAGAGATAAACATCCCGAAGCGCTATATAGAGCAAGTAATATTAATGTGTCACGTTTTACAACAAGATTTCCTTTTTCTATGAAATTAATTGGATACGGTCGCTGTGATCCAATGGAGGGTCAAAAAGCTGTAAACGAAGTGAAGTATATGAGAGAAACATTAGGACTTCGGGGGTTAAAATTACATCCTAGATCAGAAGGATATATAGATAAAATAACTTCTGAAAAAGTAATTAATGTGCTTGTAGAAGCAGCCAGTTATTCTTTACCAGTTATTTTTGATACAAGAGGTCGAGGGTCTATCTTAGAAATTGGTAAATTAATAAGATCTACTAGAAATATAATTCAATCCAAATATCCTGATTTATTATCTCATTTTAAAGTCATAATTGCTCATTTTGCTCAAGGAAATATCGATGATTATGAAGTGTATAATACTATTGTTCAACCAAATACATATGGAGATCTTTCAATGTTGCATGGAGCAGGTGCAGGTAATTTTTTTGAAAGTTTTCGAAGATGGTTTAAATCTAATAACAAAAAAAGTGTAGATAGCCGAGATTGGTCTGAATATATTTTGTTTGCTTCAGACTTTCCATATTTCGGAGATGCACATGCTCAGAAACTAATGAAATATATTATCAATAAACAATTCTTTGATACAGGGGGAAAAATTGCAGATGTTAGAAATATAATTGGACTGAATCAATTGAAAATATTACCTGAGTATAACCTTCCCCAAATTCAGAAAGAACAAAAGGTTGCTCCTAGTTTAATCTTATCCAATCCATTATTTAAACAAAATAAACTAAGTACTTATGATATGTCTTTAACAGTTTTAGCAAAACTGATTGTGGATAACAAAATAGATATTAAAAAATTTTGTATCCAATTTAAAGACTCTTGGGATTCTTTTAGCGAAGGTATTTTATTAAACACTATATCTAGTAAGACTAAACAAGAAAGAAACTTATTATTGATGAATTTAGTAAAAGATCAGATTTCTCTTTTTGCACCCTTGCAAACAAATATTGAATGGAAAAAATTTGGATATAAATATTTTAATCCAGAAGACCGTGCTTTCTTTGCTTCAGTGTTTAAACAAAATTATTTAGCTACAGATGTTCTAAAAACAGTAGAGATTTTTTCACATATATATACTTAGAATATTGAGATTCACACTCAAAAAATTTTATTCTATAGTACACAATAAATTATACTTTAAAAGAATAATAATATTTTATTCAAGGAGATCTTATATA
>CAYNEU010000083.1:0-2238 GCA_964396275.1 uncultured archaeon
TTTCTAAATCTTTAAGCTCGTCAATAATTTCATTTTCTTCGTCAATATCTAATATTTGGTTTTCAAGTTTGTTATTCATGATGTTTATTTTGTACTCTACATCCTCAATAGAAAGTTTAGTTTCATCAATCGAAGTTGATATGTCATTATTTAATCTAGGTTTTTGGAGAGTTTTTATTTTTTTAGTGAGATGATTCCATAATCCTTCATACTCAATTTTTTGTCTTTTCAGTTTTCCTAATTTAATATTATATTCATTACGCTTTTCAAGATAAAAATCTCTAGCATTAAATAACAATTTATAGATTTCGGAATCAGTGTTCTGCAAACTAAGGATGTTATTTTTGATTTTGCTATCCAGTTGGTCTATCTCAAGCACAAATTCTTTAAGCTCTTTTTGTGCTTTTTTCATATAATTGCCAAAATTGTATTTTTCTTCATCACTCATTTAAAAATTTACTTTTATTTAATTCATATTCTTTTAAAATAACACGGAATAATTGATGTACGGAATAGAATACCATTAATTAATTATTTGCTATAACTTAAATTTATTTACATGTAGCAAAATTAATTGTTAAAATTTAAGATTATAAATTTTTTTGAGAATTTAAATATCAAAATTAATAGAAAAAAAAAAAGGAGAGATTTTTTGTATTCAAAAAATCTCGAAAAGATTGATATACAATCTTATCAATCTCATATTGTGGGCAACTGACGAAGAAACTATCTCGTTTCTATTCGGGAGTTGGGGGATTCCGGAAACAAAATTTATTGTGACAGTATTAACTCGAAGCGTTGGTATCGTTCACCACATCCGTACCAGTGGGTACTAATTTGAATATCAACTAATTTATTTAAAGTTTCAGTACCGCAAACATCTTTTATGAGATTCCAGCCAGCTGGAATGTCTGGGAAATGGTTGCTGTCAAGCTCAATGCACGGACCACAAACATCAAACGTGATATTATAAATATCATAACAACATCCACTGTCTATTTTGTTGTGAATTAAATCAATTCTTCCAACAAATTCTTTGGTATTTTTACCACCCCAATTATCTTGGTATAAATCAATAAACCATCCATCATAGGGATGATAACCACCAGTGACTTTAATAGTAACCCAATAAGGATCTAAAAGATCGTCGGTTATACATAGAGGTAATACTTGCCAATTTGGAAGTACTTCCTGCACTATTTCGATCTTTCCTTTTTCGGTGTCAACACCAGTAATCCACTTTCCTTGAGCTACTGTCACGATTTCTTTATTTCCGGAAGAATCTTCTATCAAGTTTGATGAATTATTACTATTTGGTAAATAGTAATCATCTTGCTTAACTTTATACTGACCCCCACACTCAGATGCAAATGCAACGCAAATAGCAAATACTGTTATTACAAGAATCCCAACAATAAGTTTAGATTGACGACGTTCCATCGTATCTATTATCATTGCCCTTTTTCACATTTTTACTTTGCAAATCACCTTGCGTTTATTGAATTTGCTATAATATATTTTGCTTCAAATATTTATAAATTTTATGCAGTTTTGAGACTTTATTGTAAATTAGCCATCTAATCCAAAGAATCATTATCCTTTATTTTTATATTATCTAATTTGTCAGAATGCATTGATTAAGTTTAAAAAAAAAAAGTGAATATCTATATTTATATGTAACAAATTCAATATTAATAGGTGATTAATATAACCTCTATTATGCAAGTTGCTAATAGTATCGGAAAATCAACCGCAGAAAGATTAAATAAGATTGGAATTGACTCAGTAGAAAAACTGGCTTCTTCTAGTATAGAAAATTTATTAACTATAGATGGTATTGATGTTTTAAAAGCTAGAAATTATATCCAGTTTGCTCAAAGGCATATTGAAAGTATAAAAGCAAAAAATAAAATTTATTCTTTGATTAATAAAGCAGGAGTATCCAATGCTTCAAAATCAGTAGATCTCCTAAAAAATTCAAAACCATTTGATAAGAATCGTAATTCTAAAACCCCTATTAGCTCAATAAAAAAAATAGCTTCTTCAAGTATCGATGAATTATCAAAAATAAAAGGTATGAGTCCTGCAGAAGCACAAAGGTATATTCAGATTGCAAAAAAGTATCTGGAAAGTATGAGGAAAGAAGATGCAGTTTCTAATAAATTAAGATCGCAATCAAAATCGCAAAACCAAGCTTTAGGTTTTATTAATTTTAATAGTAATACTAATACTAAAAAA